>NZ_JBHVST010000031.1:0-108384 GCF_042885015.1 Streptomyces sp. NPDC058086
CAACACATGCCGGGGGTCTGGGGGCGGAGCCCCCAGGGATGGGACGGGTAGGGGCGGCGGGGGCGAAAACACCTGGCCCGCTTTGGAGCGCAGCGCAGCCCCGTGGTTCCCTGGCCCCCATGAGCAACGTCACTGTGACCACCTGGTCCCTGGAGCAGACCGCGTCGAGCGACCTGCTCCCCGCGATCACGCCCGACGGCGACGTCCGGATCCTGCGCTCCGAAGTCCCCTCGCCCGAGTTCAGCCGCTTCCTGTACGCCTCCGTAGGCGGAGACATCCGCTGGACCGACCGCCTGAGCTGGACGTACGCCCAGTGGCAGGGGTTCCTGGACCGCCCCGGCGTGGAGACCTGGGTCGCCTACGACCGGGGAACGCCCGCGGGCTACGTCGAGCTGGACCCGCAGGACGACGGCGTCGTGGAAGTCAGTTACTTCGGGTTGATCCCGGCCTTCCGGGGCCGCCGGATCGGCGGGCACCTGCTCTCCCACGGGGTGGCACGCGCCTGGGACCTGGCGGAGCGCTGGCCGGGACGGCCCGAGACGAAGCGCGTCTGGCTGCATACATGCAGCAAGGACGGGGAGCACGCGATGGACAACTACCTGCGCCGCGGCTTCAAGCTCTTCGACACCAAGGTGGAGGAGGAGCCGGAGGTCGCCACACCCGGGCCCTGGCCGGGCGCACGAGCGGTCTGACCTGCCACGGACCGACCCTCGGCCCGCCATCGGGCGGGCACCGGTCCGTCGGATCGTCCATTCCTGCCCAGCCGTGTGACCGACAACACCTTTGTCTCGCCATTCGGGACAAGGGTGTCCACATGATGGATGACGGTGGACTGGTCCGAGATCCCCGTGACACGCTTCCGTCATGTCTGGAACTGGAATTGCCTTGGTGAGTCGGCGGCACGTCGACCTCGGCCGCATGTCCAGCGCCATCTGTCCGGCGAGCTGACAGCCCCGGCCCAGCCGACATTCTCCCTTTTGCCTCCCTCTGCGCAATGACGCGCGCGCACTTCCGTATGCGCCCGTATGCGCAGATGAGAGCCGCTCTCCTTCCTGTCCCGCAGTCCCGAAGGACGTATCAACCATGGCCGCCACCCCGCAGAATCCCGCCGCCGCGCCCCGCCGCAAGGTGAGTCGTCACCGCGGCGAGGGTCAGTGGGCCGTGGGTCACTTCACCCCGCTCAACGGAAACGAACAGTTCAAGAAGGACGACGACGGTCTCAATGTGCGGACACGCATTGAGACGATCTACTCGAAGCGCGGCTTCGACTCGATCGACCCCAACGACCTTCGTGGACGGATGCGCTGGTGGGGGCTGTACACCCAGCGCAAGCCCGGGATCGACGGCGGCAAGACCGCGATCCTGGAGCCGGAGGAGCTGGACGACAAGTACTTCATGCTGCGCGTCCGCATCGACGGCGGCCGGCTGACCACCGACCAGCTGCGCGTCATCGGCGAGATCTCGCAGGAGTTCGCGCGCGGCACGGCCGACCTCACCGACCGCCAGAACGTGCAGTACCACTGGATCCGTATCGAGGACGTCCCCGAGATCTGGAACCGGCTCGAAGCCGTCGGGCTGTCCACCACCGAGGCCTGCGGTGACACGCCCCGCGTCATCCTCGGCTCGCCCGTCGCCGGCATCGCCGAGGACGAGATCATCGACGGCACCCCGGCCGTCGACGAGATCCACCGCCGGATCATCGGCAACAAGGACTTCTCGAACCTGCCCCGCAAGTTCAAGTCCGCGATCTCCGGCTCGCCGCTGCTCGACGTGGCACACGAGATCAACGACGTCGCCTTCGTCGGCGTGAACCACCCCGAGCACGGCCCCGGCTTCGACCTCTGGGTCGGCGGCGGTCTCTCCACCAACCCGAAGATCGGCCAGCGCCTCGGCGCCTGGGTCCCGCTGGACGAGGTCCCGGACGTCTACGAAGGCGTGATCTCGATCTTCCGCGACTACGGCTACCGACGCCTGCGCACCCGCGCCCGTCTGAAGTTCCTGGTCGCCGACTGGGGCGTGGAGAAGTTCCGCCAGATCCTGGAGGACGAGTACCTCAAGCGGAAGCTCGTCGACGGCCCGGCCCCCGACCAGCCGGTCGCCCGCTGGCGCGACCACGTCGGTGTGCACCGCCAGCAGGACGGCCGCTTCTACGTCGGCTTCGCGCCGCGCGTCGGCCGCGTGGACGGCACCACCCTCACGAAGATCGCCGAGCTGGCCGCGGCACACGGCTCGGGCCGGCTGCGCACCACCGTCGAGCAGAAGATGATCGTGCTCGACGTGACGGAGGACCAGGTCGACTCGCTGGTGGAGGGCCTCGAAGCCCTCGACCTGACCGTCAAGCCCTCCACCTTCCGGCGCGGCACGATGGCCTGCACCGGCATCGAGTACTGCAAGCTCGCGATCGTCGAGACCAAGGCGCGCGGTGCTTCTCTGATCGACGAACTCGAGCGCCGCATCCCCGAGTTCGAAGAGCCCATCACCATCAACATCAACGGCTGCCCCAACGCCTGCGCCCGTATCCAGGTCGCGGACATCGGTCTCAAGGGCCAGCTGGTTCTCGACGACCAGGGCGAGCAGGTCGAGGGCTTCCAGGTGCACCTGGGCGGCGCGCTCGGCCTGGAAGCCGGCTTCGGCCGCAAGGTCCGTGGCCTGAAGGTCACCTCGGACGAACTGCCCGACTACATCGAGCGGGTCCTCAAGCGCTTCCAGGCGGAGCGCGAGGACGGCGAGCGTTTCGCCACGTGGGCGACCAGGGCTTCTGAGGAGTCGCTGTCATGAGTGAGCGAGCCGCTCCCTTCTACTGCCCCTACTGCGGCGACGAAGACCTCCGTCCGAGCGAGCAGGGCCACGGCGCGTGGGAATGCGCGGCGTGCAACCGAGCCTTCCAGTTGAAGTTCCTCGGGCTGCTCGCCCGTGGGGTTCAGCGCAACGAAGGTGGAGGGGACAAGATATGACGACGATTCAGAAAGATCGGGAAGACCGGGAAGACCGTACGGCCGAGGATCTGAAGCGGCTCGCCGAGCAGGCGGGGCGCGACCTCGAGGACGCCTCGGCTCTGGAGATCCTCCAGTGGGCCGTCGAGACCTTCGGCAAGACGTTCTGCGTGACCTCCTCCATGGAGGACGCGGTCGTCGCCCACCTCGCCTCCCGCGCCCAGCCCGGCGACAGCCAAGTCGACGTAGTCTTCCTCGACACCGGCTACCACTTCCCCGAGACCATCGGCACCCGGGACGCGGTCGAGGCCGTGATGGACGTCAACGTCATCACCCTCACCCCGCGCCAGACCGTCGCCGAGCAGGACGCCGAGTACGGCCCCGAGCTGCACGACCGGGACCCCGACCTGTGCTGCGCCCTGCGCAAGGTCAAGCCCCTGGAAGAGGGCCTGACCAGGTACGACGCCTGGGCGACCGGGCTGCGCCGCGACGAGTCCCCGACCCGGGCGAACACTCCGGTCGTCGGCTGGGACGAGAAGCGGCAGAAGGTCAAGATCTCGCCGATCGCCCGCTGGACACAGGACGACGTGGACGCGTACGTCGCCGAGCACGGCGTCCTCACCAACCCGCTGCTGATGGACGGCTACGCCTCCGTCGGCTGCGCGCCCTGCACCCGCCGTGTTCTGGAGGGCGAGGACGCCCGCGCCGGACGCTGGGCGGGACGATCCAAGACCGAGTGCGGGCTGCACGGATGACCACGACCACCCAGATCTCCCAGGAGCAGCAAGTGACGACCGGAGCCACCATCTGGCTCACGGGTCTGCCGAGCGCCGGCAAGACCACCATCGCGTACGAGCTGGCCGGCCGGCTGCGCGACGAGGGCCACCGCGTCGAGGTGCTCGACGGCGACGAGATCCGCGAGTTCCTCTCGTCGGGTCTCGGCTTCTCGCGCGAGGACCGCGACACGAACGTGCAGCGGATCGGTTTCCTCGCCGAGCTGCTCGCCCGCAACGGCGTCAAGGCGCTCGTCCCGGTCATCGCGCCGTACGCCGACAGCCGTGAGGCAGTCCGCGGACGTCACCGGAGCGGCGGCACCCCCTACCTGGAGGTGCACGTGGCGACCCCGGTCGAGGTCTGCTCCGTACGCGATGTGAAGGGCCTCTACGCCAAGCAGGCCGCGGGCGAGATCTCGGGGCTGACCGGCGTCGACGACCCGTACGAGGAGCCCGCGTCGCCCGATCTGCGCATCGAGTCGCACACCCAGTCCGTGCAGGAGTCCGCGGCCGCGCTCCATGCGCTGCTCACCGAAAGGGGTCTCGCATGACGACCGTCGCCAGTGTCTCCGAGGAGACGGACAGCACCCCGTACGCGCTCTCGCACTTGGACGCCCTGGAGTCCGAGGCCGTCCACATCTTCCGTGAGGTCGCGGGCGAGTTCGAACGGCCGGTGATCCTCTTCTCCGGCGGCAAGGACTCCATCGTCATGCTGCACCTCGCCCTGAAGGCCTTCGCCCCCGCCGCGATCCCCTTCACCCTCCTGCACGTCGACACCGGACACAACTTCCCCGAAGTCCTCGAATACCGCGACCGCACCGTCGAAAAGCACGGACTGCGCCTCCACATCGCCTCCGTACAGGACTACATCGACCGCGGAGTCCTGCGCGAACGCCCCGACGGCACCCGCAACCCCCTGCAGACCGTGCCCCTCACCGAGAAGATCCAGTCCGAACGCTTCGACGCCGTCTTCGGCGGCGGACGCCGCGACGAGGAGAAGGCCCGCGCCAAAGAACGCGTCTTCTCCCTGCGCGACGAGTTCTCCCAATGGGACCCCCGACGCCAGCGCCCCGAACTGTGGCAGCTCTACAACGGCCGCCACGCACCCGGCGAACACGTCCGCGTCTTCCCCCTGTCCAACTGGACCGAACTCGACGTCTGGCAGTACATCGCCCGCGAAGACATCGAACTGCCCGAGATCTACTTCGCGCACGAGCGTGAGGTCTTCCAGCGGTCGAACATGTGGCTGACCCCAGGCGAGTGGGGCGGCCCCAAGGACGGCGAGACGGTCGAGAAGCGACTCGTCCGCTACCGGACCGTCGGCGACATGTCCTGCACGGGCGCCGTCGACTCCGACGCGACCACACTGGACGCCGTGATCACCGAGATCGCCGCCTCCCGCCTCACCGAGCGGGGCGCCACCCGCGCCGACGACAAGATGTCCGAGGCCGCGATGGAAGACCGCAAGCGCGAGGGGTACTTCTAGACATGACCAGCACCACCGAACCCACCGAGCCGCTGTCGGTCGAGCAGTTGTCGGCCACCACGCTCCTGCGCTTCGCCACCGCCGGTTCCGTCGACGACGGCAAGTCCACGCTGGTCGGACGCCTGCTGCACGACTCCAAGTCGGTCCTGACGGACCAACTGGAAGCCGTCGAGCGCGTCTCGGCGAGCCGTGGCCAGGACGCCCCCGACCTCGCCCTCCTCACCGACGGCCTGCGCGCCGAGCGCGAACAGGGCATCACCATCGACGTCGCCTACCGCTACTTCGCCACCGCGCGCCGCCGGTTCATCCTCGCCGACACCCCCGGGCATGTGCAGTACACCAGGAACATGGTCACCGGCGCCTCCACCGCCGACCTGGCCGTCGTCCTCGTCGACGCCCGCAACGGCGTCATCGAACAGACCCGCCGCCACGCCGCCGTCGCCGCACTGCTGCGCGTCCCGCACGTGGTCCTCGCCGTCAACAAGATGGACCTCGTCGAGTACAAGGAGTCCGTCTTCGCGGCGATCGCCGAGGAGTTCACGGCGTACGCCTCCGAGCTGGGCGTTCCCGAGATCACCGCGATCCCGATCTCGGCGCTCGCCGGTGACAACGTGGTGGACGCCTCCGCGAACATGGACTGGTACGGCGGCCCGACGGTCCTGGAACACCTGGAGACGGTCCCGGTCAGCCACGACCTGGGGCACTGCCACGCCCGGCTGCCCGTGCAGTACGTGATCCGCCCGCAGACCGCCGAGCACCCCGACTACCGGGGGTACGCCGGTCAGATCGCCGCCGGTACCTTCCGGGTCGGCGAGAGCGTGACCGTGCTGCCCTCCGGGCGCACCACGAAGGTCGCCGGGATCGATCTGCTGGGCAAGCCGGTCGACGTGGCATGGACCCCGCAGTCGGTGACCCTCCTGCTGGAGGACGACATCGACGTCTCGCGCGGCGACCTGATCGTGCCGAGCAAGGACGCTCCCCCGACCACGCAGGACGTCGAGGCGACCGTCTGCCACGTGGCCGACCAGCCGCTCACCGTCGGCCACCGGGTGCTGCTCAAGCACGGCACCCGCACGGTGAAGGCGATCGTCAAGGACATCCCGTCCCGGCTGACACTGGACGACCTGTCGCTGCACCCGCACCCGGGTCAGCTGGTCGCCAACGACATCGGCCGCGTCAAGATCCGTGCCGCCGAACCGCTTCCGCTCGACTCGTACGCCGACTCCCGGCGCACCGGCGCGTTCATCCTCATCGACCCGGCGGACGGCACCACGCTGACCGCGGGCATGGTCGGCGAGTCGTTCGCCGCACCGCAGCCGGTCAAGGACGAGGGCGACGACGACGGGTGGGACTTCTGACATGACACCCACCGACTTCTACTCCACGTTCGCGAAGGAGGGCGGCCGCGTCGGCAGCGGCGCCCTCGGCAGCGGGCAGGGCGGGGTGGCGCGATGTGCGGAATGACGTACGCGCACTGCCTGCGCGCCCCGTCCCCCCACCCGACGTCCCGGATGCGACGACGAAGACCTGCCGACCTCCCGGCCACGACCTGAAATCGTGACCGCCGGGCCAACGAGAGGAACCCCTCCCGTGCCTGCCATCCGCTCCGACCTCGTACGCCGCGGCATAGCCGCCGCCGTCGCACTCCCCCTGCTCGCGCTCGCCGCGTGCAGCTACGGCTCCGACTCCAAGGACTCCTCCTCCTCGAAGGAGAAGGTCGCCGCCGGATCCTCGAAGATCGACGGTGTCGACACCGTGAAGATCGGCTACTTCGGCAACCTCACCCACGCGACCGCGCTGGTCGGCCGCCAGGAAGGCCTCTTCCAGAAGGCGCTGGGCGGCACGAAGGCGGAGTACTCCATCTTCAACGCCGGCCCCTCCGAGATCGAGGCCCTGAACTCGGGCTCGATCGACATCGGCTGGATCGGCCCCTCGCCGTCGATCAACGGCTTCACCAAGTCCCAGGGCAAGAGCCTGCGCATCATCGGCGGTTCGGCGGCCGGCGGCGTGAAGCTCGTGGTCGACCCGAAGAAGATCAAGTCCCTGAAGGACGTCAAGGGCAAGAAGATCGCGACCCCGCAGCTCGGCAACACCCAGGACGTGGCGTTCCTCAACTGGATCGCGGACCAGGGCTGGAAGGTCGACGCGCAGAGCGGCAAGGGTGACGTCTCGGTCGTCCGCACGGACAACAAGATCACCCCGGACGCCTACAAGTCCGGCTCCATCGACGGCGCCTGGGTGCCGGAGCCGACCGCGTCCAAGCTGGTCGCCGAGGGCGGCAAGGTCCTGCTCGACGAGGCCTCGCTGTGGCCCGACAAGAAGTTCGTGATCACGAACATCATCGTGTCGCAGAAGTTCCTCAAGGAGCACCCGAAGGTCGTCGAGGCCGTGCTGAAGGGCTCGGTCGACACCAACAAGTGGATCAACGCCAACCCCGACCAGGCAAAGGCCGCGGCCAACGCCCAGCTGAAGGTCGACTCCGGCAAGGAGCTCCCGGCGAAGGTCCTCGACCCGGCCTGGAAGTCCATCCAGATCACCAATGACCCGCTGGCCTCCACTCTCAACACCGAGGCGGAGCACGCGGTCAAGGCGGGCCTGCTGGAGAAGCCGGACCTGAACGGGATCTACGACCTCACGCTCCTGAACAAGGTCCTGGGGGCCGCGGGCGAGAGCCCGGTCGCCGACGCCGGTCTCGGCGTCAAGTAAGAACCCACACCGATGAGTTCCCAGGAGGTGACGACCATGGCCACGACCCTCGCCAAGGCCGCCGACGGCGCCGAAGTGGTGGAGCACGCCGCCCGGATCGAGCATGTCTCGAAGTCCTTCGCCGGACCGGCAGGGCAGCAACTCGTCCTCGACGACATCACCCTCGATGTCGCGCCGGGCGAGTTCGTCACCCTCCTGGGGGCCTCGGGGTGTGGGAAGTCGACGCTGCTCAACCTGGTCGCGGGCCTCGACGCCCCGACCGCGGGCAGCATCACGACCAACGGGCGCCCGGCCCTGATGTTCCAGGAGCACGCCCTCTTCCCGTGGCTGACCGCGGGCAAGAACATCGAACTCGCCCTGCGGCTGCGCGGCGTCGCGAAGTCCGAGCGCCGCGACCGGGCGGAGGAACTGCTCGAACTCGTCCGTCTGAAGGGCGCGTACAGGAAGCGGGTGCACGAGCTGTCCGGCGGTATGCGCCAGCGCGTCGCGATGGCCCGCGCGCTCGCCCAGGACAGCCAGATCCTGCTGATGGACGAGCCGTTCGCGGCGCTGGACGCCATCACGCGCGATGTCCTGCACGACGAACTGACCCGGATCTGGCGCGAGACCCAGCTGTCCGTCCTCTTCGTCACCCACAACGTGCGTGAGGCGGTACGGCTGGCCGAGCGGGTCGTCCTGCTGTCCTCCCGCCCCGGCCGGGTGGCCCACGAGTGGCGGGTCGACATCCCGCAGCCGCGTCGTATCGAGGACGCGGCCGTGGCGGAGCTGTCCGTCGAGATCACCGAACAACTGCGTGGGGAGATCCGCCGCCATGGCCAGCACTGAGACGAAGGCCGACGCGGCCGACCAGCCCGTCAAGGACAGCCCCGGCAGCGACATGGCGGGCCTGGAAGCGGGCCTCGACGCCCTGGAGACGACCGGCCACACGGGCCGGCCGACGTTCCGCCAGACCTTCGTCGAGAAGATACTGCCGCCGCTCGTCGCCATCGCGCTGGTGCTGGTGGTGTGGCAGGCGCTGATCTCGTTCAAGGTCGTCACCGACCCGAGCAAGCTGCCCTCCCCGTCCGACGTCTGGGGCGAGGTCAAGGACGCCTGGCTGCAGGGCACACTGCTCGGCTACATCTGGACGAGTGTCTCGCGCGGTCTGCTCGGCTTCCTCTTCGCCCTGGTGATCGGCACCCCGCTGGGTCTGCTGGTGGCCCGCGTGAAGTTCGTCCGCGCCGCGATCGGCCCGATCCTCTCCGGCCTCCAGTCGCTGCCCTCCGTGGCCTGGGTGCCGCCGGCCGTCATCTGGCTGGGCCTGAACAACTCGATGATGTTCGCGGTGATCCTGCTCGGCGCCGTCCCGTCCATCGCCAACGGCCTGGTGTCGGGCGTGGACCAGGTGCCGCCGCTGTTCCTGCGGGCGGGCCGCACGATGGGCGCGACGGGACTGCGCGGGACCTGGCACATCGTGATGCCGGCCGCGCTGCCCGGCTATCTCGCCGGCCTGAAGCAGGGCTGGGCGTTCTCCTGGCGCTCCCTGATGGCGGCGGAGATCATCGCCTCCTCACCCGACCTGGGCATCGGCCTCGGTCAGCTGCTGGAGAACGGCCGCACCGCCAGTTCCATGTCGATGGTCTTCCTCGCCATCTTCCTCATCCTGTTCGTCGGTATCGCCATCGACCTGCTGATCTTCAGCCCGCTGGAGCGGTGGGTGCTGCGCAGCCGCGGTCTTCTGGTGAAGAGCTGAGCCAAGCCATGACGAGTCAGCCGGTCCTCCTGGTCATCGCCCACGGCAGCCGCGATCCGCGTCATGCCGCGACGGTGCACGCCCTCGTACGGTGTGTGCGGGCCCGGCGTCCGGGCCTGCGCGTGGAGACCGGCTTCCTCGACTTCAACATCCCCTCGGTGCCGGGGGTGCTGGAGTCCCTGGCGGCGGAGGGCGTTCGCGATGTGGTCGCCCTCCCCCTCCTGCTCACCCGTGCCTTCCATGCGAAGGCGGACATCCCGGCGGTCCTGCGGGAGGCACCGGCGCGCCTGCGCGTCCATCAGGCGGAGGTGCTCGGCCCCTCCCCCCTGCTGACCGCGGCGCTCGAACGCCGGCTGTACGAGGCGGGGCTGACCCCCGCCGACAAGTCCTCGACGGGGGTCGTGCTGGCCTCCGCGGGGTCCACCGACCCGGAGGCGATCGCGGTGATCGCAGAAATCGCGCGGGAGTGGCGGCACACCGGTTGGTGCGCCGTGCGGCCCGCGTTCGCCTCCGCATCCCTTCCGCGCACCGAGGACGCGGTGCGCGAACTGCGCGCCCTCGGCTGCGAACGTGTCGCCGTCGCCCCCTACGTCCTCGCCCCCGGCTTCCTCCCGGACCGCATCGCCCGCGGCGCCGCCGAGGCGGACGTACTGGCCGACGTACTGGGCCCGGCACCGGAGGTGGCACGGGTCCTGCTGGAGCGCTACGACGAGGCACACGTCCCGGTGCTGGCGGCGCTCGGCGCCTGAGCCGTCACGACGACTTGGTGGCGGCCGTCACCGTGGCCTCCGGTCCGGTGCCCGCCGCCGTCACCGTCGCGATCGTGACGGTGTACGACGTGCCCGGCCTGAGGCCTCCGATCACCCGGAACATGCCCTTCGCGGAGGGCTGGCCGACCAGGACGTCCCGGCCCGTGACGTCGATCGGGGCGCGGCCGTCGGAGACGGTGACCCGGTAGCCGATGACCTTGGCGTCGGCGGGGTCCAGGCGACGGTGGCCGCGGTGGACGCCGTACGCAGCTTGGGGCCGGTCGGGGCGCCCGGCAGCGCGGTCACGGCCGTCGGGGTCAGCGGGAGCGAGGCGAGCGACGGGGCACTGGTGCCGTGGGCGTTGCTCGCGCTGACGGTGACCGTGAGCGGGCCGGCCGACGCGGGCAGTCCGCCGATCCGTACGACCGCCGTGCGCTTGAACTCGGCCGCTCCGATGGCCTGTTCGCCCACCTGATGTCCGGACGCGTCGTACGCTCGCGCCGTGTAGCCCGTCACCGGTGAACCGCCGTCCACGAAGCTCGGGTTGAAGGTGACGTACAGGGCGTCGGCGCCCGCCGTGCTCGTACCGACGCGGGAGGGTGCCTCCGGGGTGGAGACGGCGCCGACGCTGCGGCTGAGCAGTCCTCGGTAGGCGGGTTCGAGTCCCGCGTTGCCCAGGATCTCCGGCGGTACGTCGGACGGGGCCGCCATGATCTTGTTGCCGGTCGTCACCAGTCCCTTGTTGTCGCCGTCGGAGGTCCCCTCCTCCCACCAGTTGTCCTTGACGAGGGTCGGGTCGTTGTTGCCGAGGGTGTCGCGGTAGTCGGTGTGGCGGGAGGCGACGTTGGCGTACGAGGCGTTGTAGAGGACATTGCCCTCGACCGTCTCGTAGGTGCAGCCGTTGTCGGTGTAGACGTTCTTGCCCAGGCCCCACTGGTCGTGGATGACGTTGCCGGTGACCTTCTCGCCGTCGGCCAGGGAGGTGCCCGTCAGTCCCTGGGTGTAGATGCCGCCGCCGTCGTCGAGCATCTGCATGTAGTCGAAGATCAGGTTGTCGCGGACCGCGTTGTCGTGGCTGGGATTGGGGGTCGCCGGGTCGCCGATCTTGTCGGGCCAGCCGCCCCAGCCGAGCGAGACGGCGCTGTAGCCGACATGGTCGATCTGGTTGTGGGCGATCGTGGTGCGCTGGGTCCAGCCGTTGAGGATCGCCACACCGCCGTGGTACTCGCGGGGCAGTCCGTAGAGGTGATTGTCCGTCACCTGGACTCCGGAGGCCGGGGTCTGTCCGTCCACTGAGCCGATCTCCAGTCCGTTGCCGGAGATGTCGGTGAAGACGCTGCCGCTGACCGTGGAGTCCTTCGAGCCGGTGCCCAGGTCGAGGCCGGACGCGCCGAGATGGGCGAAGACGTCGTCGCTGAACGCGATGCGCTGCCCGTACGCGAAGGAGACGTTGCCCGGCATCCTGGTCCAGGACGCGAAGGGGCAGGTGCCGCCCTCGACGTACTGGCACAGGCCCTGCGTCGCCCAGCCCTTCTCGCCGGTGATGGTGTAGCCCGCCTGGATCTCGGAGAAGCCCTCGGGCCCCGAGGGGGTGAGCCAGGTGGCGTAACTGAACTGCAGGCCGCGGAAGGCGAGGTCGTGGACGGGCGCGGCGGCGGTGCCCCGTCCCTCGATCAGCTTCTCGGCCTGTGCCGCCTCGACGTCGGCGCGCGCGAGGTTCTCGCCCTTGCGGGGCAGGTAGTAGACCCGGTGCGCGGTGCGGTCGAGATACCACTCGCCGGGCTGGTCAAGGAGTTCGTAGGCGTTCTCGACGTAGGTCGCCCTGCCGCCGTTGGTGAGGTGGCCGGGCCCGACCATGCTGACCGTGCGGCCGGGGATGTCCGGGAACTCGACCCGCTTGTTGGAGTTGTCCCAGCACGGCTGGACCATCGTGATCGTGGTGCCCTCGGCGGCGGCGATGCGGCAGCGCGGCTCGGTCCACTGACCCAGGCCGTTGCGCTCGACGTTCCACAGGGACTCACCACTGGTGTAGACGAACTCGGCGTCGGAGGGGTGCTTCCAGTGCGCGAGGGTGTCGGAGGACACCGTGTATCCGGTGGCGGTCTGGGTGAGGGTCACCGGCACGGCCCCGCGGGCCCGCTGGGCGCGCACCCCGTCGACGTACAACTGCCGGGTGTCGGTGAGGCCTTGGGGAGCGGGCGCGGACCACAGGCCCGGCCTCCCGGCGACCTGGCTCCAGCCCTGGACCTGTCGGCCACCGCTGATGACGGTGTTCCCGGTGCCCTGCCAGATCACCTGGTGGCCGCCGGTGCCCGAGTCCCGGGCGTCGAGGGTGAGGGGTGCGGTCTGCCGGTACGTACCCGACGCGAGGTGGACCGTCAGGTCGCCCTTCATCCCCGTGACGCGCTTGCGGACGAGGTCGCGGGCGCGTTCCAGGGTGCGTACGGGGTGGCGGGCGGTGCCGTTCGCGTGGTCGTTCCCGCTCGGTGAGACGTAGAGGTCGGATGACGCGGGTTGGGCGGAGGACACGGCGCCCGGAATTCCGAGGGCCAGGACCGTGGAGATCAGGGTGACTAAGGCGGCTCTTCGGCGCATGGGCATGTTCCCCTCCCGTGGGATCAGCCTGTATCCAACGCCGAGAAAGGTAGGATCTATGTAGTGCCATCGTCAATGAATGCGACAGAGAACGGCCCAACTCCCTTCTAGTGGACAACCATTCATCCGAGCAGCGTTCATATTCCGGACCGCTGTTCAGTCGAAGGACAGTCCTCCCGTCCTCGTCCGCTTGAGCTCGAAGAAGTCCGGGTGGGCGGCGAGGACACGGAAGCTGTCGAAGAGCTCCGCCGCGCGCTCGCCCCGCGGAACGGCCCGCAGGACGGGGCCGAACCACACCGTTCCGTCGACGTGGAGGGTGGGGGTCCCCACATAGCCGTCCGAGCCGGGCTCCCGGCCCGCCTCGTGACTGCGGCGTACCGCCTCGTCGTACGCGCCGTCGTGGGCCGCTGCGGCCAACTCGGCCGGGAGCCCCAGTTCGGCGAGGGAGTCGGCGACCACGGCGTCGAAGTCCTCGACCCCTCGGTCGTGGATGCGGGTGCCGAAGGCCGTGTAGAGGTCGCGCAGCACCTTCTCGCCGTGTTGTTCGGCGGCGGCCACCGCGACCCGTACGGGACCGACGGACTTGTCGACCAACTCCCGGTACCAGTCAGGGAGTTCATTGCCCAGGTTGTGCAGGTGGAGGCTCATCACACGGAAGCGGAGGTCGAGCGGGCGGGCACGCTCGACCTCCAGCATCCAGCGTGAGGTGATCCAGGCGAAGGGGCAGGCCGGGTCGAAGTAGAAGTCGACGCGGGTGGGTGAGTCGTCCGTCCTCGGGTTCGTCATACCGTCGAGGCTAGCCAGTCAATGGCACAGCGACACGACCCAATTCCGCTCTGAATCACTGGTCCAATGTGGTGTGGGCCAGGTGCGGATTCCGGCCGCTGTGGGCGAGGGCGCGCTCGAAGACGGGTGCGTCGTCGGACACCGGTACCGGGTCGGCGAAGCCGTCGTACTGACGGTAGAGCTCGGCGTGCGTGTCGACGACGTCCAGGACGAACCGGGCCGCGCCGTCCGAGATCCGGAACTCCTGGCCGGTGGCCGTCGCGACGTCCCAGCCGTGCACCGCCATCTCCTTGACGATCATCGAGGCGATGTCGGCGGCGGGCATCTTCGCCGTCCCGAGCTCGACTTCGCCCTCCCACACCTCGGGGTCGTCCCAGACGGCCACGGCACGGTCGAGCTGCTCGGCGTACGCCCGCGCCCAGCCGGGATCCGCCGTGAAGTCACGGCCGGTCAGCTCCTCGGAGAGCTGCTTGCGCAGCGCACGGTGCTCCAGGCCGTGCGAGGTGTAGAGGACCCAGTGGTTCACCAAGGTGCGCAGGTCCCAGTCCGGGCAGTGGGTGGGACCGGGCGCGGCCAGCTGCGCCGCCGTGACACCGCCGGCCACGCGGGCGGCCTCGGCGGCGCATTCCACCATGTACGGGTGCACGTTCTTGTACGGATTGCTCATGCCCTCCACGCTAGGGGCGCGGCGCGCGCTCCTCTTGAACAAACGCGACAGCCTCGTCGGCCAGGCGTACGAGCTCCGCGACCGACAAAGACCCCGCCGCCCTGCGCTCGCGCGCGAAGGTGTTCGCGAGCCGCTGGAGCAGCTCGTTGAGCGGGGTCGGTACGCCGTGCAGCCTGCCGAGGAGGGCGATCTCGCCGTTGAGGTAGTCGGCCTCGATGGTGCCAGTGCCGCGGTCGAGGGACTGCCAGGAGGAGCCGCCGCCGCGTTCGGAGCCGTCGAAGGGTTCGAACCGGATCTTGTTGTCGCGGACCTCTTTCTGCTCCTCCTCGCCGGTGTACGCGATGCCGGCGGCGGTCAGCACCGCCTCGCCCTCCGCGCGCACCCGCGCGTAGAGCGCCAGGCCCTCCTCGCTGGCCAGGACGCCGCTGACCGCCTCGATCGCGTTCGCGAGATTGCCGAGCAGCTTGGCGTACTGCCAGCGCGCCACGTCCGGCACGACCGGTGCCTCGAAGTGGGCCTTCTCCAGGTCGGCGGCGATGCGGCGGGCCGTCTCGTCCGTGCCGTGCGGATGGCTGCCCAGGTGCAGGATTCCGGTGAGCGGGGCGCCCCCCGCCGACACCGCGCCCGGCTCGACGAGGGTCGCGGGCAGCCAGACGCAGACGCCGTACACCCGCCGGAAGCGGCGCAGCGCGATCCGGGGGCTCTCCACCCCGTTCTGCGCGCAGACCAGCGGCAGCCGTTCGGCGGCCGTGCCGCCGCCCGCCACGGGGGTCGGGCCCCACGCCTCGAGGGCCGCCTCGCTGTCCTGCGTCTTCACCGCCAGGACCAGTACGTCGTCGGCGCGCAGCTCTCCGAGCTCCGCGGGCCCGTCGACCGTGGGCAGCCGGTGCGTACGCGTCCCCTCCGAGGTCATGAGTCGCAGCCCGTGCGTGCGCAGCGCCTCGTAGTGCGCTCCTCGCGCGACCAGTGCCACCTCGTGGCCCGCCTCGGCCAGCCG
This sequence comes from Streptomyces sp. NPDC058086, assembly GCF_042885015.1. Lineage (NCBI taxonomy): Bacteria > Bacillati > Actinomycetota > Actinomycetes > Kitasatosporales > Streptomycetaceae > Streptomyces > Streptomyces sp. NPDC058086. The sequence goes on from NZ_JBHVST010000031.1 coordinate 15,425, forward strand.
GCCGCCGATGGCCCCGCCGACCGCTCCCGCTCCGATGATGATGTAGCGCATGGGGATGAGCCTCGCACAGTCGTGTGTACCCTCCATTAAATGGTTTCCGAAAGCTTCGCCCTCGGCGGGGAGCCGCCGGTGCGGCGGCTCGGTTACGGCACCGCCCAGTTGACCGGTCCCGGCTACTGGGGGCCGCGCGGGGACGCCGGGGACGCGGTGGCCGTGCTGCGGCGGGCCGTCGAGCGCGGGGTCACCCTCGTCGACACCGCCGACAACTACGGTCCCGCGATCGCCGAGGAGCTGGTCGCCGAGGCCCTGCACCCGTACACCGAGGGCCTGTTGATCGCGACCAAGGGCGGCGTCGTGCGCACCAGTGACCGTTCCTGGCACGTCGACGGGCGGCCCGAGCGGTTGCGGGCGATGTGCGAGGCGAGCCTGCGGCGGCTGCGGCTCGACACGATCGGCCTGTACCAGCTGCACCGGCTCGACCCGGCGGTACCGATGGCCGAACAGCTGGGCACGCTCGACGAGTTGCGTACGGAGGGCAAGATCCGGCACATCGGGCTCGACACGGTCACCGCCGAACAGCTGGAAGAGGCACTGGAGTTGACCGACATCGCCTCGGTCCAGAACCGATTCAACCTGCTCGACCGCGACTCGCAACCGTTGCTGAAGCTGTGCGAGGCGCGCGGCATCGCCTTCCTGCCCTGGTTCCCGCTGGGCAACGGCTCCCTCACCGCCGACCCTGAGTGCGCCCGGATCGCCGCCGCGCACGGGGCGACACCGGGCCAGATCGCCCTGGCCTGGCTGCTGCACCGCTCCCCGGTGCTCTGCCCGACCCCGGGCACGGGATCCCTCGCCCATCTGGAGGAGAACCTCGACGCGGGCGCGGTGCGGCTCACCGCCGAGGACATGGCGGCGCTGGGTTGACCCTGCCCCTGGGGCAAGGACGAGGCTCCCGGGCATGGACCAGTACCTGAAGCAGACGCCGTACAGCGATCCGGGTGACGCCCTGGACATCGGCGGACTGCCCCGCGATCCGGGGCAACTCGCCCGCGCCGTCAGAGATCTGATCATCCATCGGGGCGAGGGGTGGCGCTTCGACCACGCCATCCCGGAGAAGCGGCTGCACGAGGACGCGGAGTCGCGGTACGCCACGCGGCTCTTGCGGATCCTGGCAGAGCGCGGAGATGCGCCGCTCACCGAACGGCGGGCGCCCGCGGAGCGGTTCGTGGGCACGTGCCGGGACTTCGCGCTGCTGCACTGCTCCCTGCTGCGGGCCACGGGGACGGCCGCCCGGCTCCGTTGCGGCTTCGCCCGGTACTTCGACGCGTACTACGCCGACCACTGGGTCACCGAGTACCGCTTGCCGGACGGCAGTTGGCGGCTGGCCGACCCACAGGTCCATCACGAGTACGACATCGACTTCGACCCGATGGATGTGCCCCGCGACCAGTTCCTGGTGGCCGGGGACGCCTGGCGGGCGTGCCGTGAGGGAGGGGCCGACCCCCGCAGGTTCGGCGTGTTCGACCTCAACGGGATCGAGGGCCTGTCGTATCACGGCCTGTGGTTCGTCCGCGCCGACGTCCTGCGCGACCTGGCCGCCCTCAACGGTGTCGAGCTCCTGCCCTGGGACGCCTGGGGCCCGGAGATCCTCGACGACGCCGCGCTCGACGCGGAGGAGCTCGCCCTGATCGACTCCGTCGCCGCGGCCGGCGGCGAGGACGAGCTGCGGCGCCTGTACCGGGACCCGAGGCTGACGGTCCCGGACGAGATCGTCTCGTACACCACCTACAACGGCGTACGAAAGGTCACTCTGGGTCGGACCTGAACGGTGTGCCCTGGTGGAAGTACAGGCGCCAGCCGCCCTCCGTCCGCCGCCACAGCGAACTCCGGTGCACCCGGCGGCCATTGTCGTCCTCCGTGTCGAAGGTGAGGTGGACCAGGTCCGGGGCGAGCTGGACACCCTTCATCCGCGACGTGGTGATGGGCCGCGACCCCTGCTGCGCCAATAAGGTCAGTTCGGTGAGGACCGAAGCGCGGTCCCACAGCCGCCCGGAGGAGCCGAACTCGTAGAAGTCGGGGTGGAGCAGCGCTCCCATCCGCTCCGGCGAGCGGCGGACCTCCGCGTCGAGCAGGCTCAGTTCGCCCACGATGGCGGCCTCCACGGCGGGGTTGTGCTCAGGCACCGGTCAGCTCCTCGAGTTTGACGACCGTGTTCCAGTTGCGGGTGGTGGCGGTGACGCCCTTGAGGAGCCGCGGCTTCGACAGGGCCTCGGCGAGCTTGGAGCGTCCCAGGCCGTCGGGGGCGTACAGATAGAGCACCCGGTCGCCGAGGCGGAACTCCTCCGGCAGGAACACCGCCGGGTCGACCGAGGCGAAGCGCTCGGGGTCGACGGGGCCCGAGAAGTAGGTGACGTGCAACTGCTTGGCCTCCAGTTCGGCGGCCGGGAACGGGCACGCCTCCCGTACGGCCCTCAGATAGGCGTGGTCGCGGACCAGTACACCGACGCCGAAGCCGAAGTGCTTCTCTATGACCTCGGCCAACTCGGCCGCCAGGGAGTCCTCGTCCCCTCGGTCGGTGGAGAAGACGGCGTTGCCGCTCTGGAGATACGTCTGTACGTCGCCGTGGCCGAGTTCCTCGATCAGTGTGCGGAGCTCGGCCATCGGCACCTTCTTGTTGCCGCCCACGTTGATCCCGCGCAGCAGTGCCGCGTACGTCGTCGTCATCCGCACACCATAGGACGGCCGTCGGGCCCAGACGGATCAACACCCGCACCCCGCTCCGGATCGGCGGCCGCACCCTGATCCGGATCCCCGAGAGGCCCGGATAGGTGTAAGGGGCCCCTGTCCTCCCCAGTGCGGAGACGACGGGGTCCGCGGGGAGGAGTCGGGGGTCCCGGGGTTCACCGGGCAGCACGAGGAGACGTTCTTATCCGGCCCCTACCTTCATAAGCAGAGGTGACGGCAGGGGGCTGTCACCGTGCACAAGGGGGCTGGCCCGTCATGGGGAACGGAGACATACGGGTGCGGGGCATCGCCGCGCGGGCAGGCGGCTGGAGCGCCCGGCACCGATGGGCCGCCGTGGGAATCTGGGTGCTGTTCGTCGTCCTGGCGATGGGGCTCGGCTCGGCGGCGGGCCGCGTCGACGTCAAGGAGAGCGATCAGCTCAAGGGCGAGACACACACCGCCGCGAAGATCATCGAGGACTCGGGGATCAAGGCACCGGCCGGTGAGAGCGTCCTGATCCAGGGGAAGGACGCGAGCGTCAAGGCGACGGACGCCGACTTCCGCGCCGCCGTCACCGCCGTCGTCAAGGCCGTCGAGGGGACCGGCAAGGTCACGGACGTGACCTCCCCGTACGACACGAAGACGATCTCCAGGGACGGGCGCAGCGCGCTCGTGCAGTTCGACATGCGGGGCGACGCGGAGACCGCGGGCGACCGGGTCGAGCCGGTGCTGAACGCCGTCAAGGGCGTCCAGAAGGACCACGCGGGGCTGCGGATCGAGGAGATCGGCGGCGCCAGCATGCAGAAGACCTTCTCCGACGCGTTCGGCGACGACTTCAAGAAGGCCGAGTACTCCGCGGTGCCGGTGGCCCTCGGCATTCTGCTGATCGCCTTCGGCGCCCTGGTGGCGGCGCTGCTCCCGGTGGCGCTCGCGCTCACCGCGATCATGGCGACGATGGGCCTGATGGGCATCGTCAGCCACCTCCAGCCGATGAGCGACACCGCCAACTCCGTGATGCTCCTGGTGGGTCTCGCCGTCGGCGTCGACTACTGCCTGTTCTATCTGCGCCGTGAGCGCGAGGAGCGCGAGGCCGGCCGGGACGCCGGTGCCGCGCTGCGGATCGCCGCCGCCACCAGTGGCCGCGCCATCGTCGTCTCCGGTGTCACGGTGTGCGTGGCGATGGCCGGCATGCTCTTCACCGGGCTCGCCGGGTTCGAGGCGATGGGGCTGGCCTCGCTGATGGTCGTGGCGGTCGCCATGGTCGGCTCGGTCACCGTGCTGCCCGCGCTGCTCTCGCTGCTCGGCGAGCGGGTCGAGAAGGGCCGCCTGCCGTTCCTGCACCCCGACAAGCGGCGTGCCAGGGGCAAGCGCGTCCGGTCCGCCGAGGAGGGCAGCCGGTTCTGGAGCGCGGTGCTGCGGGTCGTACTCGCCAAGCCCGCCGTCTCGCTGGTCGTCGCGGCCGGTGCGCTGCTGGCCATCGCCGCTCCCGCCCTCGGCATGAAGACGCAACAGCTGACGCTGGACAAGGAGTTCGGCAACTCGCTGCCGATCGTGGGGACGTACAACCGGGTCAACGACGCCTTCCCGGGCGGCTCCGAGCCGGCCGAGGTGGTCGTCAAGGCGCACGACATCAACGCGGCCGACGTGAAGTCCGCGCTCGCCGACTTCCGTACGCAGGCAATCAGTTCGGGCGCTTCGCGCGGCCCGGTCGACATCAAGGTGCACGCGGCGCAGAACGTCGCCTTCGTGTACGTGCCCCTCGTGGGCGGCTCCGACCAGGACAAGGCGGAGAAGAGCCTTCAGCTGCTGCGCGACAAGGTGCGGCCCGACACGCTCGGCAAGGTCGACGGCGTCCAGGCGCCGATCACCGGACAGGTCGCCGGATCGCACGACTTCAGCGACCAGTTGCTGGGCTCGGTGGCCCCGGTCTTCGCGTTCGTGGTCGTCTTCGCCTTCCTGCTGATGCTGCTCTCGTTCCGCTCGCTGACGATCGCGATCACCTCGATCGTGCTCAACCTCCTGTCGGTCGCGGCGGCCTACGGCATCCTGGTCGCCGTCTTCCAGCACGGCTGGGGCGCCTCGCTGGTCGGCGCGGAGGGTGTGGGCGCCATCATCACCTGGCTGCCGCTGTTCCTCTTCGTGATCCTCTTCGGGCTCTCGATGGACTACCACGTGTTCGTGGTCTCGCGGATCCGTGAGGCGCGGCTGCGGGGCCGGGACACCAAGGACGCGATCCGGCACGGGGTGGTCACGACGGCCGGTGTCGTCACCAGCGCCGCCGTCATCATGGTCGCCGTCTTCGCGATCTTCGGGACGCTGTCCATGCAGTCCATGAAGCAGATGGGTGTGGGCCTGGCGGCCGCGGTGCTCATCGACGCGACGATCATCCGCGGGGTGCTGCTGCCGGCCGTGATGGCGCTGCTCGGCGAGCGCAACTGGTATCTGCCGAAGTGGCTGAACCGGCTGCCGGACCTCACCCACGACGAGTCGCCCGAGGCCGCGCTCCCGCCGGCCCGAGAGGGCGAGCGGGCCGGGGTCTGACTCCGTAACTGCCCGGGTATCAGGGCCTGTTGGTTCCCCAGGGAACCAACAGGCCCTTTGCCCACACGCCCTTTGCCCACACGCCCGGCTTGTCCAGGCGCCCGTTTCGTCCAGGCGCCCATCTTGCCTACGGGCCTCTCTTGCCTACGGGGCCATCGTGCCTACGCCCCCGCCGGCAGCTCGGCCTCGATGAGGTCGGCCGCCCGTCGGGTGCCGCCCTCTCCCGCCATCTCCTCGCGGATCACCGCCAGGCGGCGCGCCACCTCGGGATCCCCGACCAGGGCGAGGACGGCCTCCCGCAGGGTCTCGGCCGTGGCCTCCGTCATCGGCAGGTGGCGGGCCACGCCCAGCGCCTGCAGCATGTCGGCGTTGCCGAACTGGTCGACGGCCTGCGGTACGGCGACCATCGGGGTGCCGGTGGCCAGCCCCTCCTGGCTGCCGCCCGCACCGGCGTGCGTGATGAACGCGTCGGCCTGGCGGAGGATCGCGAGCTGGGGCACCCACGGGTGGACCTCTACGTTGCCGGGAACGTCCCCCAGCTCCGCGGGGTCGACGAAGCTGCCGATCTGCAGCACGACGTGCCAGCCCGGCAGCCCGCCGAAGGCCTCGACGCACGTGCGGTAGAAGGCGGGCTGCTTGGTGAAGGTGGAGCCCAGCGACACGAGCAGCACCTTCCCGGCGTCCGCGGGCCGCCGCCAGTCCGCCTGCGCGGCGCGGTCGCCCTGACAGGCGCCGACGAAGGTGTACCGCTTCTCGTCGACGCGGTCGGCGTTCGGCTGGAGGGTCTTGGGGATGAGGACGAGGCACCGGTCGGGGCGGCCCATGAAGTCCTCGACGCTCAGGGCCATGCCGTTCTCCGCGATCCAGCGCGCGAAGGTGTCGTAGAACGCCTTGCCGCGCGGGGTCCGCTTGAGCGGCTCGAACAGCGGCTTGCCGACCTCTTCGTCATACCCCTCCCAGGCGACGAGGTTCGGGGAGAGCTGCACGATCGGGACGCCCCAGCGGTGGGCGAGCACCCGGGCCGGGTACGCGGTGATGTCGTACAGCACGAGGTCCGGCTCGTCACCCTCATAGGCCGCCGCGAGCTGCGGCTCGGCCTGCAGCGCGTCGGCCAGGAACGGTTCGAGGTTGTCGATCAGCTCGGTCCCCCATGCCTCCGGGTCGTCGTCCGTGGGCAGGGTCGAGTGCCACAGCCTCGGCTCGGCCCCCGTCTCGGCGACCTTCTCGGCGAAGGCGGGCGGAATCGCGTACGTCACGCGATGACCGCGCGCCACGAGCTCGCGGATCACCTCGATGCTCGGGTTCACGTGCCCATGGGCGGCGATGGAGAACATGGCGATGTGGGCGGGGCGGATGGTCATGCGACGACCTTAGGCGAGACGAGACGTCTCGTTCAACCTGATTTCTTTCGCGACAGTGGCCACCGGCGCCTCGGTATCGGCCCTGGCCACTCGCCGCTGGCCCCGACCACTCACTTCTGACCCTGACCACTCACCTCTGATAGCGCGCCAGCACCAGGTTCCCGTCCTTCACCAGCCGCTTTCTCAGCTCGGCGAGCCCGATCGCCCCGCTGTAGTACTCCTGGAACGCGGGGGTCGCCACCTTGTCCTTCCACTCGGGATAGCCGCGCACGGACTGGGCGGGGGCCGGGCGGAGGTGGGCGGCGAGGGCGGCGCCGGTCGCCCAGCCGTCCTTGGCGGTGTGCAGGGCGGGGTCCTTGAGTGCCTCGGTCCCGGTGGGCAGCATCCAGTCGCCGAGGGCGAGGCGGACCATGTTCTGCGGCCGGAGCAGGAAGTCGATGAACGCGGCGGCCTCCTTCTTGTGCGGGCTGTCGGCATCGATGGACAGGGTCTGCGGGCTGACGCCCTGGGTGAGCCCGTCCGCGCCGGCCGGGGCGGGCAGCACCTGCCAGTCGAAGCCCTTCGGCGCCTGCTGCACGATCTGCTGGCGGTAGGAGAACCCGAGCGGCACCATCGCGTACTTCCCGCCGAAGAAGCCGGGCAGTGTGTCGGAGCCGCCCATGCCGAGCGTGGCGCCGGCGGCGCTCCGGTCCGTGTTCACCTCGTCGTGCACGGTCCTCGGCACCACCGCGTCGGCCGCGTCGAAGCGGACGGTCACCTTGCCGTCGGCGCCCCGCTGGAACAGCTGTCCGCCGTTGGAGAGGGAGAGGTTGAGCGTCGCCGAGACGGGTTCCTTCAGCGGCCAGGCGACGCCGTACCTGCCCTTGCCGCTCAGCCGCTTCGCGATCGCCCGGAACTCGTCCCAGGTCCAGGGCCGTTCGGGCGTGGGAATGCGGACGCCTGACGCCTTCAGCCATCCGGCGTTGGCGATCAGGACGCGTGGCTCCTGGAGGAAGGGCACGCCATAGACCCCGTCGCCGAAAGTCGCGGTGTCCCAACTGCGTCGCGGGATCTCGGACTTGAGCCGCGCGGGCAGCAGCGTGCGCAGATCGGCGAGATAGCCGCCGTAGGCGAAGTCCGCGAGGTCGTCCGAGGCGTCGTGGATGATGTCCGGCGCCTCACCGCCCTCGAAGGAGGTGAGCAGCTGGTCGTGGACGCTGTCCCAACTGCCCTGGATGTACTCGACCTTGATGCCCGGATGAGTGGCGTTCCACTCCTTCACCAGCGCCTTGTTCGCGGCGACGGACTCCTGCTGCCAGGCCAGGGACTGGAAGCGCAGGGTGATCCGGCCGTCCCGCGATCCGCTGCCGCCGCCGGAGCAGCCCGCGCCCAGCAGGAGCAGCAGCCCCATGACCAGCGCGACGCATCCTCTCGCGCGCGCCGGCTTCCCGCGCACGAGCCTCCCGTCCATCGGCTTCCCGCGCATCGGCTTCCCGCGCATCAGCTCTTCACCGCCCCGGCGAGCATGCCGTCCGTGATCCGTTTCTGGATGATCGCGAAGACGACCAGGGACGGCAGGGTCGCGAGGGTCGCCGCCGCGGCGAGCGGGCCGAGGTCCGCGGCCCCCTCCGCCCCGATGAAGTGGGTGAGGACGACCGGGAGGGTCTGTTTCTCCGGGGTCTTGAGCAGCACGAGCGCGAAGAAGAACTCGTTCCACGCGCTGATGAACGCGAACAGCGCCGTCGCCACGATGCCGGGCGCGAGCAGCGGAGCGGTGACGGAGACGAGCGTCCGCACTCTTCCCGCCCCGTCGACCGCCGCGGCCTCCTCCAGCTCGGCGGGCACGGCCCGTACGTACCCCACCAGCATCCACAGCGCGAACGGCAGCGCCCACACCACGTACACCATGATCAGCCCGGTCAGTGAGTCGATCAGCCGCAGGTTCTTCAGGACCAGGAACAGCGGGATGATCACGAGCACGAAGGGGAACGCCTGGCTGACCACGACCCATCCCGTGGTGGCCTTCGCGAGCAGGGTGCGGTGGCGCGCCATGACGTAGGCCATGGGGGTCGCGATCAGTACGGCGACGACGGCCGCGCCGAGGGCCGCGAGCAGGGAGTTGAGCGCGGCGTGCAGCAGCGGCTGCTCGTCGAAGGCCTGGCGGAAGTTGGCGAGGGTGGGGCTCCGGGGGATCCAGGTGGGGTGGAGACTGGCCAGCTCGCGGGCCGGCTTGAACGCGGTGGAGATCAGCCACAGGAAGGGGAAGGCCAGGAAGACGAGATAGGCGAGCAGGGCGAGGTACTGGCCCGCGCGGGCCCCTTTGCGGGTCTTCACGCGTCCTCGTCTCCCTTCAGCCGGCCTGCCAGCCGGATCGCGAGCAGCACCGAGATCACCGCGACCATCACGTACCCCATGGCCGCCGCGTAGCCGAACTGCCCGTAGCGGAAGGCCTCTTCGTAGGCGAAGAGCATGGGGAGCCGGGTCCGGCCGCCGGGTCCGCCGTTGGTCAGCACATAGACCAGGGCGAAGGAATTGAAGTTCCAGATGAAGTTCAGCGCCGTGATGGCGAGGGCGACCGGTCTCAGGGCGGGCCAGGTGACGGTCAGGAAGCGGCGCCAGGCGCCCGCGCCGTCCATCGCGGCCGCCTCGTGGAGTTCGCGCGGGGTGTTCTGCAGCCCGGCGAGCAGCGCGACCGTGGTCTGCGGCATGCCCGCCCAGACGCCGACGACGATCACCGCGGGCAGGGCGGTGCCGAGACCGCTCAGCCAGTCGTGGCCGTCGCCGAGGCCGAGGTCGCGCAGGGTCTCGTTGAGGATGCCCGCGTCGGGGTTGTAGACGAGCCGCCACATGATGCCGACGACGACCTCGGGCATGGCCCAGGGAATGATCGCGAGGGCGCGGGCGAGCGGACGGAAGCGGAGGTCCTGGTCGAGGAGAAGCGCGAGGCCCAGGGCGAGGAGGAACTGCGGCACGGTCACCCCGACCGCCCACAGCAGTCCGATCCGGAACGAGTCCCAGAACAAGGTGTCGTGCAGCAGGTCCTGGAAGTTGAGCGCCCCGATCCACCGTGTGGGCGCGGTCCGGCCCGACTGCGCGTCGGTGAACGCCAGCGCGATCCCGTAGAGCAGCGGTCCGACGCTGAGCACCAGGATCGGGATCAGCGCGGGCAGCACCAGGAACCAGGCCCCGTGGTCGACGGGGCGCCGTCTGCCGCCCGCATCGGGCGTGCGCGTCGCCGGCCGCCTGGTCGCGCTCGCCAATGTCATGGAATCGGCTCCTTCGCGCGACTCGTGGCGGTCTGGCCGCCCCGGCGGCCCCCGTCATGGTCCTGAGGGAGATGGAGGTCGTCAAGACACCTCGCACGCGGTCCGACCTGTGCGAATGCGACACTGGCCGACGGATGGCGGGAACGTGACGCCTTACCCGAAGGTCGTACACGAGGGTCGTACACGGGCTGTGCGCGAGGACGCGGAGGCGAAGGATGGACGAGGCACGGGCGCGGGACGTACTGGCCGCGGCGGAGGTGCTGCCCGGGCAGGCGCGGGACGCGACGCTCCTCGCCCTGGGCGAGAACGCGGTGTTGGCCGCCGGTGACCTGGTGGTCAAGGTGGGACGCGATGCCGAGCTCCTCGACCGCGCCCGGCGGGAACTGGACATCGCGGCCTGGCTCGCCGAGGCGGGCGTCCCCGCGGTGCGGGCGGCCGAGGCAGAGGCTCTGCTGGTGGACGGTCACCCGGTGACGGTGTGGCACCGGCTGCCCGATCCCGTACGCCCCGCCGAGCCACGGGATTTGGCCGAACTGCTACGGGTGGTGCACGCGCTTCCCTCCCCCTCCTTCCCGCTGCCGCCCCGCGAGCTGCTGGGCGGGGTGGAGCGCTGGCTGCGGCTCGCGGGCGAGGCGATCGACCCGGCGGACGCGGCGTACCTGCGGGCGCGGCGCGACGGCTTCGCGGACGCCGCGGCCGCGCTCACCCCGCACCTGGCGCCGGGCCCGATCCACGGCGACGCGCTGCCCCGCAATGTGCACGTGGGTCCCGACGGCCCGGTCCTGGTCGACCTGGAGACCTTCTCCGCCGATCTGCGCGAGCACGACCTGGTGGTCATGGCGCTCTCCCGCGACCGCTACGGGCTGCCCGCCGAGGCGTACGACTCCTTCACCGAGGTCTACGGCTGGGATGTGCGCGCGTGGGAGGGCTGCTCCGTACTCCGGGGCGCCCGCGAGACCGCCAGCTGCGCCTGGGTCGCCCAGCACGCGCCGAGCAACCCGAAGGCCCTGGCCGAGTTCGAGCGACGGGTGGCGTCGCTGCGGGACGGGGACGAGACCGTGCGCTGGTACCCCTTCTGACCCGAGGGCCGGTCCGCCGGAGGGGCCCTAGACCTTCTGGTCCGCCAGGTCCCTCATCGGCCATGCCCCGTCGACCACCGCGTCCGTCTCTCCCTTGCGGCGCAGGAAGCTCTGGAAGTCGGCCGCCCACTCGGCGTACCACTCGATCTGGCGGCGGTGCAGCTCCGCCGGGCCGAGGGCCGCGACCTTCGGGTGGCGGTCGGCTATCGCACGGGCGAGCCGGGCCGCGGCGAGGGCGTCGGCCGAGGCGTCGTGGGCGGAGTCCAGCGACACGCCGTACTCCGTGCAGACCGCTTCGAGGTTGCGCTTGCCGCGGCGGTAGCGGTCGACGGAGCGGTCGATCGCGTACGGGTCGACGACCGGTGCGGGGTCGGTCCCGCCGAGCCGCTCGCGCAGCGACGGCAGCCCGTACCTGCGCAGTTCGGCGGAGAGCAGGGTCAGGTCGAAGGTCGCGTTGTACGCCACGACCGGGACGCCGCTCTTCCAGTACCCGGTGAGGACGTCGGCGATCGCGTCGGCGACCTGGTCGGCGGGGCTGCCCTCCGCGGCCGCCCGCTCGTTCGAAATCCCGTGCACCGCCACCGCGTCCGCCGGAATCTCCACGCCCGGATCGGCCAGCCACTCACGGCGCCCTATCGGCTCTCCGTCCCTGACCTCGATCACGGCACCCGTGACGATGCGCGCCTCGCGCGGATCGGTCCCGGTCGTCTCCAGGTCGAAGCCGATCAGCAGCTCCCGGTGCCAGCCCATGGGCGGCCCCCCTTCTTCGTGGTGCTTTCCCCCAGTGGTCTCCACGATCGCACGAGCCACTGACAGTCCGAGGACCGCGTTCCGCTTCCCGCGCCGGACACCACGTCACGGCCCCGTTCGGGGCGACACTTCAGGACACCGGCCGTGAATCCGCCCAAGCCACCTCGAACTCTTCGCGGTATGTGGGGAAAAGGCCCTCTTCACCGATCTCGTCCGGTTTGACCACCCGGCCGCCGCCGCGCAGCACCAGCACCGGTGCCTCCATACCGCGGGCGCGGCGCAGATACGACTGCACGACCGCGATGCCGTCGGAGCCGTCCCCGTCGACGAGGTACGCCGTGAAGCGCGGCGTCTCGTCGTACACCTGGATCTCGAACGCGCCGGGGTCGCGCAGCCGGGCCCGCACCCGCCGCATGTGCAGAATGTTCATCTCCACGGCCCGGCTCAGCTCGCCCCGCTTGAGGCCGAGTTCGCGCTCGCGCCGTTTGACGGCGCTGGACGCCGGGTTCAGGAAGAGCAGCCGCACCCGGCAGCCCGACTCGGCGAGGCGTACGAGCCGCCGCCCGGAGAAGTTCTGCACCAGCAGGTTCAGACCGATGCCGATGGCGTCGAGGCGGCGGGCGCCGCCGAAGAGGTCCTCGGCCGGGAACTGGCGCAACAGCCGCACCCGGTCGGAGTGCACGCCGACCACGTCCGCGTACCGGTCGCCGACCAGGTCCTCGACGGCGTCGACGGGCAGCCGGCGTGCGGAGGGCACGTCGCTGCCGGCGCCGAGGATCTCCAGGAGCTTCGCCGCCGCGCGCTCGGCCTGCCCCAGGACCGCCTCGGACAGGGCCCGGTTGCGGGAGACCACGTTCCGGGTGACTTCCAGTTCGTCCAGCGCGAGTTCGACGTCCCGGCGCTCGTCGAAGTAGGGCTCGAAGCACGGCCAGTGCTGCACCATGAGCTCGCGCAGCTGCGGCAGGGTGAGGAAGCTGAGCACGTTGTCGTCGGCCGGGTCGAGCAAGTAACCCTTGCGGCGGCTGACTTCGCGTACGGCGACCGCGCGCTGCACCCACTCCTGCCCGGCGGGTCCGGCGGCGGCGACCACCCATTCGTCGCCGTGGACGGGTTCGTAGATGGGACGCAGAACAGCGGCCACGACCGCACGCAGCCGCTGTTCGACCAGGTTCAGCCAGATGTAGGCACGGCCGGCTCGCTGGGCGCGCGTACGCACCTCACGCCAGGCGTCGGCACCCCAGTCCAGTTCCGGTCCAATGGATCCCATCTCCATCGGCCGTGCCAGGGACACCGCGCCGGGTGGGACATCTGTGGAGTTCCCCTCGTGACCCTCGTCACCAGGAGGCAACTCCAGCCCTCCCGAGCCCACCCGCGCACCGCCTTCCGCTCCCCCGAGCTCTTCCGTGGGGTCAGCCCCACTCAACGATCAAGGAAGGGTACTCCGGGAGCGGCGGGCGGTGCAGCCCGATGGACAGGTCGTTTCTCAACTACCGTTTTCCACATGCCCGTTCTGGTCGGCGAGCTCCGGCGGAGTGAGCGGATTCATAGCGGTGACGTCACGCGGAGCCAGGGAGAACCCCTGCCAGTGGACCGGCATGGGCTGCTGGTCCTCGTCACGCGCTATGTGGTGGAAGCCCACGTTGACCCACACGATGGGGTGGGTGAGCGTCTGTCCGTTGACGTACTTGTCGACGGACGTGCCCGCTCCGGCACCGCAGTTGAGCAGGTTGTTGGTGGCGAACTGCTCGCACTTCTTGTACTCGGTGAAGTACACGTCGTGCTTGGTGAAGGGGCGGCCGAGGTACTTGGTGGTGGCGCCCGGGACGATCTCGTAGCTGCGGGCGTGCTCGTCCTTGTTCTTGCCGGTGTCGCTGACGACGCGCCACCAGCGCATGTTCGCGGCGTCGCCCGCCAGTTCCTTGGTGATCTTGGTACGGGTGGTCTTGTTGGTCGGGCCCTCGTTGCCGTTGCGGGGCGGGCTGACCACGGAGTCGTACTGCTCGACCTTGTTCTTGGAGGAGCCGTCGAGGCCGAAGTCCAGCCGCCAGAAGACATTGTGGCTGTGGCTGGTGGCGTAGGCCTTGGCGCCCTTGCCGATGGGCCAGCCGCGGCCGTCGCCCGCGTCGTAGTCGCCGGGCGAGAGGCTGCCCGTGGCGCCGATGTTCATGTTGATGGTGCCGTCGTCCTGGAAGCGCCACTCGGTGATGTACTCGTACCAGCCGACCTTGTTGACGGTGTAGATCAGCAGGTCCTTGCCCTGGGTCTGGTAGACCTTGTTGCCCGTGTCGGCCTCCATGCGGTAGGCGTGGCCGCGCGAACGGGTGGTGGTGCACAGGCCGTTGACGTTCGGGTGCTGCGGGTCCCAGGCGTTGGGGATCTTCACGGTCTTGATGGTGCCGCCGGGACACTCGCCGGGCGCCATCGTCATCAGGCCCTGGCCGAAGCCGGCGCCCGTCAGGTCGTCGTACTCGGCCTTGCCGTCGTCGTAGGGGACGTGGATCTGGCCGAGCTTGGCACTGGTGAGGACCTTGATCGGCTGGGCCTCGCCCTTGGGCTGGTACGAGATGTTCTCCAGGACGAGCCCGGCCTCGCTCTCGTAGTGCCAGCACATGCGCCAGGTGGTGCCGGTGGAGAGCTTCTGCTCGATCTTGTACGCCGTGCTGCAGCCGGGGGCCGCCGCGGGCGCGGCCTTGGGCTGGGCGACGGCCGGACCCGCGGCCGTCGTCGCACCGACGGCGAGTGCGGCCACCGAGAGGCCGACCGCCGTACGGCTGCGGGCACGGCTGATTCTGTTCACGCGCATGACGAAGAGACTCCTTGCGAAAGCATGCGGAAGAAGGAGGTGCGTTGGGAATGTGAACGGAGGCGGCTCAGCCGCCCGGAGCGCGTCGGTCGCGGCTCAGCCGAGCTTGCCGACCTTGCGGGCGCTCAGGTCGATCACCAGTTGACGGGCGTCGATCCAGGACCCGTTCTTGACCTTCGGGAACAGCCTCACGCAGCGGTGCTCGCCGCACTTCGCGAGAAGGGCGGGCTGGGCGCCCGAGGTCGCCCGGTAGACCATGCTGTTCAGCGTCAGCTGGTCGGGCGAGGTGAGGTCCTTGCCGGTGGCGTCCTTGTAGTCGGCTCGCAGGCCCGCGCCGAGCGGGTCTGCGATCAGCAGTTTCGCGGCTTCGACCATCTCGTCTCGGCTGATGGGCGGCTGGACACCGTGCTGAGTGTCCGTCCGCTCGACCTTCCCGCTGTCGAGGTTGACCGTCTTGGTGACGAGCGAGTCGTCCTTGTAGTCGTAGAACGTGACATCCGCGCGGCGCGGCGCGTTCGGGTCGTCGAGTTCGTTCTCCTCCGGATCGGCGAGGTCGACCCCGATACGCTGCGGGCCGCGCTGCCCCTCGACGTTCTCGCCGGAGGTCGACAACTGCCGGTTCAGCGCGATCCGTTCGACCCGCTTGGTCTCGTCGTCGGTCAGGGGATCACGGCCGGTGCCCTTGTCGCCCTCGGCCGGGGCCCGCTCGACGACACCGGGCTCGACGGCCGCCTGTCCCTGGTCCTGTCCCCCCTGCTGCGCGGCCTGGTTGCCGCCGCGCAGTCCCCCCGAGCTCTCATCGGCCCCCGCCGAGCCCGGAAGGGTGACCCCGACCATCACGGCCGTCCCGGCCACTGCGATGGCCGCACCCGCCACCACCTTTCCCAGATGGCGGTGCACTATCTTGCGCACATTTCCCCCTACTCCCTCTGTTTCTCCAGGAGTGATCTGAGCCCCACTGGTTCGGCATACGACGTATGCCTGGTCAGCGGGTAAGAGGGACATAAGTCATATGAGGTTCCCTCACTTTCGGGGAGACTCGACTCCGAGTTGCCCCCAGGGGCGCGGCACTACTGGAAGAGTCATATCCATGCAGGTCTGGCCTGGAGAGGCGTATCCACTCGGTGCCACGTACGACGGCGCCGGTACCAATTTCGCGGTCTTCTCGGAGGCCGCCGACCGGATCGAGCTGTGTCTGCTGCAGGACGACGGCTCGGAGACGGCGGTGGAACTGCGCGAGAGCGACGCGTTCGTACGACACGCGTATCTGCCGGGGATCATGCCCGGGCAGCGGTACGGGTTCCGGGTGCACGGGCGGTACGCGCCCGAGCGCGGACAGCGCGTCAACTCCGCGAAACTGCTGCTCGATCCGTACGCGCGCGCGATCAGCGGTTCGGTCAAGTGGGGCGAGGAGGTGTACAGCTATCCGTTCGGGGCGCCCGACAAGCGCAACGACCTGGACTCGGCGCCGCACACCATGACCTCGGTCGTGGTCAACCCGTACTTCGACTGGGGCGACGACCGGCGCCCGCGCACCGAATACCACCACACGGTGATCTACGAGGCCCATGTGAAGGGCCTGACGATGCAGCATCCGGCGCTGCCCGAGGAACTGCGCGGCACCTACGCGGCGCTCGCCCACCCGGCGATCATCGAACACCTGACGGAGCTGGGTGTCACGACGCTGGAGCTGATGCCCGTACACCAGTTCGTGAACGACCACCGGCTGGTGGAGATGGGCCTCGACAACTACTGGGGCTACAACACGATCGGCTTCTTCGCCCCGCACAACACCTACGCGTCCTGGGGCGACCGCGGCCAGCAGGTCCTGGAGTTCAAGTCGGCGGTCCGGGCGCTGCACGAGGCCGGGATCGAGGTCATCCTGGACGTGGTCTACAACCACACCGCCGAGGGCAACCATCTGGGCCCGACGCTGTCCTTCAGGGGCCTCGACAACGCCTCGTACTACCGCCTCGCGGACGACCCCCGCTACTACATGGACACCACGGGGACAGGCAACTCGCTCCTCATGCGCTCCCCGCACGTGCTCCAGCTGATCATGGACTCGCTGCGCTACTGGGTCACCGAGATGCACGTCGACGGCTTCCGCTTCGACCTCGCGGCCACGCTGGCCCGCCAGTTCCACGAGGTGGACCGGCTGTCGTCGTTCTTCGACCTGGTGCAGCAGGATCCGGTGGTCTCCCAGGTGAAGCTGATCGCCGAGCCCTGGGACGTCGGCGAGGGTGGCTATCAGGTGGGCAACTTCCCGCCGCTGTGGACCGAGTGGAACGGCAAGTACCGCGACACCGTGAGGGACCTGTGGCGCGGCGAGCCGCGCACGCTGGCGGAGTTCGCCTCCCGTCTGACCGGCTCCTCCGACCTCTACCAGGACGACGGCCGGCGTCCGCTCGCCTCCATCAACTTCGTCACCTGCCACGACGGGTTCACGCTGAACGACCTCGTCTCCTACAACAACAAGCACAACCAGGCCAACGGCGAGGACAACCGCGACGGCGAGAGCCACAACCGGTCCTGGAACTGCGGCGCCGAGGGCGACACCGACGACGAGGCCGTACTCGCGCTGCGGGCCCGTCAGAGGCGCAACTTCATCGCGACGCTGATGCTCTCCCAGGGCGTGCCGATGCTCAGCCACGGCGACGAGTTCGCGCGCACCCAGAACGGCAACAACAACGCCTACTGCCAGGACAGCGAGCTGGCCTGGGTGCCGTGGCCCGAGGACGGCGGCGAGCTGCTGGACTTCACGCGCGCGATGGTGTGGCTGCGCCGCGACCACCCCGTCTTCCGGCGGCGCCGGTTCTTCCACGGCCGTCCCGTCCAGGGCACCCACGACGAGCTGTCCGACATCGCCTGGTTCACCCCGGCGGGCACCGAGATGACACAACGCGACTGGGGGTCCACACAGGCGCAGGCGCTGTCGGTCTTCCTCAACGGCAACGCGATCTCCGAACCCGGCCCGCGCGGTGAGCACATCGCCGACGACTCCTTCCTGCTGATGTTCAACGCCTCGCCCAAGCCCCTGGAGTTCGTGGTTCCGGTCAACCACGGGCGGCAGTGGCAGGTGGTCGTCGACACGGCCCTCCCGGACGGGGTGGCGGCGGGCACGGGTGCGAAGGTCCAGGCCGGTGACCGGCTGACCCTGCTCGACCGGAGCCTGACCGTGCTGCAACGGCCCGCGTAGCCGGTCATTCGGGCGTACGCCGATGACACGAAAGAGGGCGAGGCGGGTACGTAGGTTTCCATGACACCTGAGCGTCCCGAACGGGAGATCCCGGCCCCGGTGGTACCCGCCGCACCCACCGCCACCTACCGGCTGCAGCTGCAGCCGGAGTTCCCCTTCGGGGCCGCCGAGGCCGCCGTGCCGTACCTGGCCTCGCTCGGCGTCTCCCATCTGCACCTGTCCCCCGTCCTGGAGTCGGTCCCCGGCTCGACGCACGGCTACGACGTGGTGGACCACGCGCGTGTACGGGGTGAACTGGGCGGCGAGGACGGGCTGCGCTCCCTCGCCCGCACGGCACGGGCGCACGGGCTCGGCCTGGTCGTGGACATCGTGCCGAACCACATGGCGATGGCCCCGCGCCACAACCACGCCCTGTGGGAGGTGCTGCGCGAGGGCCCCGAGTCGCCGTACGCGCGCTGGTTCGACATCGACTGGGACGCCGGGGACGGCCGGCTGCTGCTGCCGGTGCTCGGGGGCCGGCTCGGCGCGGAAATCGGCCACCTGAAGGTGGACGGCGACGTACTGCGCTACTACGACCACGTGTTTCCGCTGCGCGAGGGCACCGCGGGGCTGCCGCTGCCGGAGCTCCTCGACGCGCAGTGGTACCGCCCGGCCTGGTGGCGGCTGGCCCGCACCGACCTCAACTACCGCCGCTTCTTCAGCATTTCGGAGCTCATCGGAGTGCGGGTCGAGGACCCGGAGGTGTTCACGGCGACCCACGCGAAGCTCCTGGAGCTGCTGGACGAGGGCGTGGTCGAGGGACTGCGCATCGACCATCCGGACGGCCTTGCGGACCCGGACGCCTATCTGCGCCGCCTCCACGAGGCGACCGGCGGGCGCTGGACGGTGGTCGAGAAGATCCTCGCGGACGGCGAGCCGCTGCCCGCCGCCTGGCCCGTCGCGGGTACCACGGGCTACGACGCCCTGCGGCACGTCGACGGCCTCCTCACGGACCCGGCGGGCGCCGGGGAACTCCTCGGTCAGTACCGGCGGTTCGCGGCCCCTCAGGCCGATCGGGGCGGCCGTTGGGAGGCCACGGTGCGCCGGGCGGCCTACAAGGTGATCACGCACGAGCTGGCCACGGAGTTCGACCGCCTCACGCGCGTGGCGAGCGGGCTGTGCGCCGCCTCCCCCGACCCGGAACCGCGCGATCACGCCCCCTGGGCCCTGGGCACCGCGCTGCGGGAACTCCTGGTGCGCGTCGAGGTGTACCGGCCCTATCCGTCCACGGACCCCTCCCTGGTCGTGACGGAGGAGGCCGCCGACGAGGCCCGGGCGGTCTTCACGGTGGCGGAGGAGGCGCACGCCGTGGACGTCGTACGGGACCTGCTGCTCGGGCGGGCCGGGGACGGGCCCGAGCACGCGGAGTTCCGGGCCCGGTTCGCTCAGACCTCGTCCGCGCTGCGGGCGAAGTCCGTGGAGGACACCGCGTTCTACCGCTATGTGCCCCTGTTGTCGGCCAACGAGGTGGGCGGGAACCCGGGCGCTCCGGCCGTCTCCCCGGAGGACTTCCACGCCTACTGCGCGCGTGTGCAACGCGACTGGCCCGCCACCGGCACCGCCCTGTCGACGCACGACACCAAACGCAGCGCCGACGTCCGCGCCGCCCTCTCGGTGCTCACCCAGTGCCCCGAGCGATGGGCGGACGTGCTGGCCGAGGTGACCCGCGAGGGGGCGACGGGCGTACCCGACCCCCAGCTCGCGTGGGCCGCGTGGCAGACGGTGTTCGGGCTGGGTCCGGCCGACGCGGAACGCGTCCAGGGGGCACTGCTCAAACACGTCCGGGAGGCCGGGCTGCACACCTCCTGGACCGAGCAGAACCCCGCGTACGAGGAGTCGGTGGCGTCCTTCGTCGCGGCGGGCCCCTGCGGGCCGCCCGGGCGGCGCGTGGCGGACTTCCGGGTCTCGCTCGCCCCGCACGTCCGGGCGAACGTCCTGGGGGCCGCTCTGGTCCAGCTGACGATGCCCGGGGTACCCGACGTCTACCAGGGCACCGAGGGCGAGTACCTGGCGCTGGTGGACCCCGACAACCGCGAGCCGTTCACGCCCCTGGAGCAGACGTCGGCGAAGACCGCGCTCACCACGGCGGCGCTGCGGCTGCGCGGGCGGCGCCCCGAGGTCTTCGGTGACGCGGCGACGTACGTGCCGCTGGCGGCGGAGGGACCGGGCGCCGCGCACTGCACGGCGTTCGTCCGCTCCGGGCAGGTGATTTCCGCCGTCACCCGGCTCTCGCTGCGCCTGGCGGAGGCGGGCGGCTGGCGCGACACCCGGCTCGCGCTCCCGGAGGGGCGGTGGGCGGACGTGCTCGCCCCGGAGCGGGAGTTCACGGGGCACACACGTGTGGCGGAGCTTTTCGAGCGGTTGCCGGTGGTCCTCCTGGAGCGGGTCAGCGCAGGCGGACCAGCAGGCTCCGGGGAGAGCGGCTGATCAGGCCGTCCGCGACGGGGCAAAAGCCCGGGGACCTGCGCAGCTCCGGGAGGGCGGCGAGCAGGGCGTGCAGGCCGTGTTCCGCGGTGAGCCGGGCGAGCAGCGCGCCGGGGCAGAAGTGCCGTCCGGAGCCGTACGCGAGCTGCCCGGGGTCGAGCCGGAAGACGTCGTAGCGGTCCGGGTCGGCGAACCGGACCGGGTCACGGCCCGCGGCGCCCAGCAGACACGCCACCGTGGCCCCCACGGGTACCGCGCCGACCGGCTCGACGGCCCGGCGCAGCACGATGTGCAGCGGGGGATCGCGGCGCAGCGACTCGGCCCAGGCCCCGGCCGTCAGCTCGGGCCGGGCGCGGACCAGCGCCAGTTGGCCGGGGTGGTCGAGGAGGTTGGCGAGGAACGACGCCAGCGCGTGCGCGGTCGCCTCGCCGCCGGCGCCGAGGAGCGTCCCGGCGATCCCCGCCACCGCCTCGTCGGACAGCGGGCGCCCGTCCGCCCGCGCCGTGCACAGCGCGGAGAGCAGATCGCCGCCCGGGTGAGCGCGCCGGCGGGCGATGTACGGGAGCAGGAAGGCGTCGAGCTCGGGGTGGTGACCGCCGAGGTGGTCGAGGCCCGTGCGGCACCAGGAGTGCACGCGCGCGGTGTCCTCGTACGGCAGCCCGAGCGCGGCGACGGCCGCCGCGGTGGGCAGCCAGTGGCAGAACTCGGCGACGAGGTCGGCCTCCTGACGGTCGGCGAGGCGGCGGGCAAGGACGTACGCCGTCCGTTCGACCCCGGCGGTCAGCGCGGTCAGGGCGTGTCCGCGGAACGCCGGTGAGACGAGGGCCCGGTGCGCGCTGTGCGTGCCGCCCTCCAGGTGGGCCAGGGTGCGTCCGGGCGGCGGGGCGACGAGCCGTGGGTCGGCGAGGGCGGCGCGCACATCGGCGTACCGGCTGACCAGCCACGCGCCGAACGGCCGGTCGTACACGAGCGGGAACTTCCGGCGCAGGGTGCGGTACAGGGGGTACGGGTCGCGTTCGATGCCGGGGGTGAGCAGGCTCGGTGGGTCGGGCAGCCGTCGTACGACGGGCGGTCGTGTCGGTGTCGCGAGCGGCGCGGTCGGAGCGACCCGAGCGGCCTGAGCGGCCTGAGCGGTGGCCGCGACCGGGGCGACGGGCGCGACCGGAGCAATGGGCACGACCCGAGCGACGGGCGCGATCGAAGCGCCTTCGACAGGAAGGCCATGAGAACACAACACCGCGGGCCTCCCACCTCGGGTCTGCGCGCCGGGGAGCGGCACGTGGTTGTTCCCAGCGGACCACCGAGGCCCCCGGACCGCAGTCCTCGTACGCCCGAACGGGTGACGCCGGGGCTCGTCGGCTCGTCACAGGCTCGGGCGGCTTCACCACGCGCCGGAGCTTGGTCCCGGGACCGGCTCGCGACCGCGCACGCTCCCAGGGTTCGCATCGGAGGGACGGCGTGTGGGGCGGGCGACGACGCGCGGGCCGCGCCGGGACTCCTGAGTTCGGCCCCGGCCCCCGGGCGGGGACGAGCGGCGCCGCGTACGGCTCGTCCGGCGCTGCCCGCCCGTCCTGGCGGAGATCAACGCCACCTGGAGCCGCGGGGCGCCGTCCCGCCTTCTCCTTGACAGTTCCCCCAGACCGTGGAGTACTGCGGAAAGCGACGCAGGGCGGACAAGTCGGGGGTGAGTCTCCTGCCGGAGTTGCGCTACCCCAGTGTGACCGAAATCGTCTCGTCCGCTCGGACGTTGGCGGCTCACCGTCCCGGGCTGTGCGCCCTCAGACAGATCGGCGTCTCGCGCGCGGGCAGACCCCTCCATCTGCTGTCCGTCGGTCACGCCGAGCGTGCGGTCCTCGTCGTGGCGGGCGCCCACGCGAACGAGCCGACCGGCGGCTCGACGCTCCAGTCCCTGGCCGAACGTGTAGTGCATGAGCGGGAGTTGCGGGCCGACACCTCCTGGCACTTCCTCCTCTGCGCGGACCCGGACGGCGCGAGCCTCCATGTGACACCGGCCCCGCGCACCCTGTTCGACTACCACCTCGGGTTCTTCCGTCCGGCCGGCCCCGAACAGCCCGAGTGGTCGCCTTCCGTCCTGCCGCCAGACCGGCTGCCCCCGGAGACCCGCGCCCTCACCCGTGTCATCGACGATCTGCGGCCCTACCTCCAGGTGACCCTGCACGGCACCGATCTCGGCGGCAGCTGGGTGCAGCTGACCAAGGACATCCCGGGCCTCGCCGAACCCTTCGCCAAGTCCGCGGCGGAACTGCACATCCCCGTGGAGACGGGCGCCTCGGACGCCGCCGGCTGGCCCGCTTCCGGACCCGGGGTGCATGTGATGCCGGCGCCGGGCTCGGACGCGGCGTACCCGAGCATGCCCGACGACGCCCGGCACAGCACCTGGTACCACACTCACCGGTACGGCGGCCTGACCGCGGTCGTCGAGGTGCCGATGTGGGCGAGCGACCTCGTGGACGACCCAGCGCCGCATCCCGCACCGGACGCGGCGATGCGACGCCTGGCACACCGACTGCTGCGCGACGCGCTCCAGGTGCAGGACGTACTCACGGAGGTCCTGCCGAGGCTCCCCGGCCCCGACGGGCCGCTCCTGCGCGCCGCGAAGTGGGCGCTGGATTTGGTGCCGGGTCTGGCCCACGACTGGGTGCGGACGCCGCCCCCCGACCCGACGATGGCGTACGTCGGCAGTGTCGACGCATTCGGGCGCCGACTCCCTTTGCGGGCCGCCGCGATGCTGCTGCGGGTCCTCCAGGAGGCCGACGACCGGGCGGCGCCACGCCTCGAACGCCTGGTCGCCGCCTGGAGCGACGCCTTCGCCGAACGGTTCCGCGCGCGCTGGGTTCCGCTGGAGAACCAGGTCGAGCACCAGTCCCGCACGGTGGTCGCGGCGGCGCGGCATGCGCGGGACGGCGCGGCTTGACGCCTGACAGATGACAGACGGCAGATAGCAGATAGCAGATGACGTCTGCCGGATCGCAGAGGTCAGGTGTCAGAGAGCAGATGACAGATATCAGATGACGGATATCGGATGACAGATATCGTTATCTGTCATCCGACATCACCTCAATCCGACCACGCGAACACCGCCCCCGTCCCAGCCCCCATCACACACGAGTTCGAGAATGTGTGCGAGTACGTCACCTGCCGCCCCTCCCACTCCCCGCGCGCGGAAGCGGTGACCGGGCCGTAGATCATCGAGCAGACGGTGTCGGGCTTGGGCGGGATCCGGGAGATGTCGCCCCCGGCGGTGGCGAGTTCGGCGCAGGCCTCGGCCGCGTGGGCGTGACCCTGGGGCGGGTCGCAGAGCAGGAGCGTGCCGCGGATGCTGCTGGCGTGGGCGTCACCGGTGGTGAGGGTGAGGTAGAGCCAGTTGCCGGGGAACGCCTGGTGGGACGTCGCCTGGGCCGGGGTCGCGCCCAGGGTGAGCAGGGCGACGGTCGCGAGGAGGGCGTTGCGTACCGCGTGGAGGTTTCTCGTCATTCCCGGTGCATCGGCAGCGCGGCCTGCGAACCCCACCCCGTCTCACCCGAATGGGAGCGCACGGGCGCGTACCGCCCGGCGAGTTCGAACGCGGCGATCACCACGCGCGCCTGGTACTCGACCTGGCGGGCGACCGGGATCCAACGCGCCCCGCAGCCCTCGCGGTAGTCGGCGCACCATCCGTCGATCAGCCGGTCGAGCTCCGGCAGCGCCCCGCTCGGGTCGTGCCCGGAGCCGGTCACGAGCTGGTGCAGCAGCCCGGCCGTGCGCAGGGCGACCCGGCGTCCGGCGAGGCGCAGGGCGGTCAGGCGGGCGGTGTCGAGCGGCGGCAGGGGACGCGCCCCGGCGTCGTGCACGTCGGGGTCCCAGGAATCGGCGAGGCCGGGCCCGACGAGTAAATAGTCGTCGACGGGTGCGAGGAGGCAGGCCGCGTCCGGGGAGGTGTCGAGGCCGGGGCGGATCCGCCCGAGGATGCCTTCCAGGAGCCGTGTGTCGTGGCGCAGCGTGTGGCTGACGAAGCGCAGCACGGCGTCGGCGTCGGCGGGCCGGGTGGCGTCCTCCACGGCCGCCACGCCCCACATGGGGGCCTCGACGACGGCGGTGACGGTGCCGTAGCGGTGCGGGTGGAACCAGGTGGACTCGACGGCGGCCTCGGTGATGGCGGCGGCCAGGTCGCCGGGGTGCGGCGGCGGGATGCGGTAGACGGCGGGGCCGAGCCTCGGCCAGTACAGGGTGTCGTAGGGGCCGAGTTCGCGCGGGATGCCGAGGCGGGCCGCGGTGTGGGCGACGCGCTGGGCGAGTCCGGGCAGCTCGCGGGTCAGTTCGACGAAGGCGCCGCCGACGTCGACGCCGTGCAGCGAGCACTGGAAGACCGGCCGCAGTTCGTCCTGGAGGTCGAGGAGGGCGCGGGTCTCGGGGAGGGTGGCACCGGCCGCGCCGTCGGGCAGCCACTCGGGCTGTTCGAGGAAGCCGGGGCGGAAGAAGTTCCGGAAGTAGTGGCCGAGGGTGTACGGGCCGGACAGCCAGGCCTCGTTGCGGCGAGCGCCGTCGGGGTCGAGACAGAGCAGCAGGTTCCAGGTGGCGTCGGCGCCCTCGCGGAGCCGGGGGTCGGCGAGCGCCCGTTCGGCCAGGCGCAGGGCCGTGGCGCCGCCCACGGGTTCGTTGGCGTGGGGTCCCGCGACGACGAGGGCCTGGCGGCCGCCGTGTCCGACGGACAGCAGCCACAGCGGGGTGCCCGCCCGTGACGTGCCCACTCGGCGCAGTCGGGCGTCGCGCGGCCGGCGGGCGACGAGCGCGGCCGCACGGGCGCCCAGTTCGTCCACGGTCGGGTAGCGGAGGAGTGGCGGCAGGGCACACCTCCACAAATATGGTGCCGTCGTTTCACCTGATGTGCATGGTGTACGCACAGTCAGTCACGGCTGTGGAGGTACGTCAACACCGTCGAACGTAAGGGAATTTGAGGAAATCACTGAGTGAATCAGAGGCCAAGGCTCACACGGGTGCGGGTCGGTCGCTCAGGAGGAGGAAAGGCGGAAGGACATGCGTCCGAAGCTGATCTGATCGCCCTCCTTGACGACGGCGGCGCTGATCACCCGCCGTCCGTTGACGGTCGTCCCGTTGGTCGAGCCGAGGTCGCGCAGCACCCACAGGCCGCCCTGGCGGCTCAGTTCGGCGTGGACGCGGGAGACCGTCTCGTGGTTGAGCCGCAGTCCGCTCGCGGGGTCGCGGCCGATCCGCAGGGGGTAGTTGTTGCCCGGGTGGGGCAGCAGCAGCTTGGGGAGACGCTCGGCCTGCCAGGCCCTGCGCAGCCGTACGGTGAAGCCGGAGACCGCCTCGACGGTGCCGAACACCAGTTTCGACCAGCGTCCCTCGGTGGGCAGGTCGGCGATGAGCACGGCGAGTTCGTCGGAGCGGCGGGCGGCGAGCGCCAGTTCCATCCGGCGGACGAACGTGTCGTGCGAGAGGCGCCCGAGGGCGACGCCGTCACTGAGCGCCTTCAGCGCCCGGTCGCGCTCCGCGTCGGACAGCCGCGCGGGGTACGTATGGAACTCGAAAGACGACGTCACGGAGGTGATTGTCGGTCAGTAGGAGCGGGGTGTCCAGAAGACCCGGAAAGGGCCGCCGCCGCCGACAGGTGGGCTCCACGCGTCCATCACGTGGCAAACACGCGGCAAAAGGGTGGATTCGAAAGCGAATTGATCTCGCGTGAAGCACCATGGACGTGCTACGTCACGACATGTTGTGCCACTCACGTCGCGCTCTGTCACGGAGAGCGGACAACGGAGAGCGGACAAGGGGGAACCGTCTGTGCGGTTCGAGGTGTGGGCACCGGATGCCGACCGGATGACGCTCCACTGCGCGGGCGCCACGCGCGCGCTGGAGCGCGATCCGGAGCACGCCGGATGGTGGACGGGCGACGCGGACGCGCAGGACGGCACGCGGTACGGGTTCGCGGTGGACGACGGCCCCGTGCTGCCCGATCCCCGTTCGCGGCGGCAGCCGGACGGCCCGGACGGACTGAGCGCGGTGGTCGACCAGGCCCGGTACGCGTGGCGCACCGAGTGGGCGGGGCGCCCGCTGCAGGGCGCGGTCCTCTACGAGCTGCACGTGGGGACGTACACCCCCGAGGGAACGCTCGACGCGGCGGCCGGGCGGCTCGAACACCTCGCGGAACTGGGCGTCACGCACGTCGAGTTGATGCCGCTGTGTCCGTTCCCCGGGCGGCACGGCTGGGGGTACGAGGGGGTCTCCCTGTGGGCCGTGCACGAGCCGTACGGCGGCCCGGAGGCGCTGAAGCGTTTTGTCGACCGGGCGCACGAACTCGGCCTGGGTGTGGTCCTCGACGTCGTGCACAACCACCTCGGCCCGTCCGGCAACCATCTCCCCCCGTTCGGGCCGTACTTCACGGACACCCATCAGACGCCCTGGGGCTCCGCGGTGAACCTGGACGCACCGGGTTCGGACGACGTGCGCGCGTATCTCGTCGACAGCGCCCTGGCCTGGCTGCGGGACTTCCGGCTGGACGGGCTGCGCCTGGACGCGGTGCACGCGTTGCGGGACACGCGCGCGGTGCACTTCCTGGAGGAGCTGTCGACGGCCGTGGACGCCCTCGCCGACGACCTGGGCCGGCCGCTGTTCCTGATCGCGGAGTCGGATCTGAACGACCCGCGGCTCGTCACCGCGCGCGCGGAGGGCGGTCTCGGGCTGCACGCGCAGTGGAACGACGACTTCCACCACGCGCTGCACACCGCGCTGACCGGTGAGGGGCAGGCCTACTACGCGGACTTCGCGCGGTCCCCGTTCGCGGCGCTCGCGAAGACGCTGACGTCCGGCTTCTTCCACGACGGTACGTACTCGAGCTTCCGCGGCCGCCGCCACGGCCGCCCCCTGGAGCGTACGCGCGTCTCGGCCCACCGGCTGCTCGGCTACTCCCAGACCCACGACCAGATCGGCAACCGCGCCCAGGGGGACCGGCTGTCGGCGTCCCTCTCCCCCGGGCTGCTGGCCTGCGCGGCCGCGCTGACGCTCACCGGGCCCTTCACCCCGATGCTGTTCATGGGCGAGGAGTGGGCGGCGGGGACCCCGTGGCAGTTCTTCACCGACCACACCGATCCCGAGCTCGCTCAGGCCGTACGGCAGGGCAGGCGGCGGGAGTTCGCGGCGCACGGCTGGGCCGAGGAGGACGTCCCCGACCCGCAGGACCCGGCGACCCGTGACCGCTCCTGCCTCGACTGGTCGGAGCCCGAGAAGGCACTCCACGCGCGTGTGCTGGCCTGGTACCGCGACCTGATCGCCCTGCGCCACCGTCAGCCCGACCTCGCGGACCCCGATCTCGCCGCCGTCAAGGTCGCCTACGACCACCAGGCCCGCTGGCTGGCCCTGCGGCGCGGGGACGTACGGGTGGCGGTGAACCTGGGCAAGGAGGCCGCCGCGATCCCGCTGGGGCTGCGCCACGCGCGCGTGCTGGCCGCGTGGGAACCGGTCGAGGCGCCGGACACGGACGGGTTGTTGAGCGTGCCCGGTGAGTCGTGTGTGGTGCTGACGCAGGCGTGAGCGCCGGGCGGCTTCGCGCGACCGGACTCAGCCGTCGCCCGGCAGGTCCGTGACCCGTTCGAGGAGGATCGGCTCCCAGGCGCGGCCCAGTTGGGTCCGCAGCAGCGGGAGCGGGTCTTCGCCGCGGCCCCGCAGGCGCTCGGCGAGGCGGATCACCGTGTCGCAGCGGGACAGCCACAGGCCGCGCAGACAGGGTCGGGCCCCGTAGCCGGCGAGGGTGGCGGCGCGTACGGCGGCGGGGGCGCCGACGGCGATCGCGAGCCCGGCGATGTCCTCGGCGGGGTCCCCGAGGACCGCGTCGGTCCAGTCGAGGACGCCGCGCACCCGCCCGTCGGCGCTCACCACCAGGTGTTCGCCCTTGAGGCCGTGATGGACGAGGACGGCGGCCGCGGTCTGCGCGGCCAGTTGGCCGGCGGCGGGCCGAGTGAGCTGGGCGAGGCGTCCGGGGTCGAACTCGTCGGCGGCGGTGAGCCGCTCGGCGGCCCACTCCGCGGCCGTGCGCAGCTCCTCCAGGGAGCGGGGCGCGGCCCGTGGCACCCCGAGCGCCTCGGCCTGCCGTACGGGCACCTCGCGCAGCCCTGCCAGCAGTCCTGTGAGGTCCGCCTCCCCGGCCGCGGAGACGCCCTGTGCCTCACCGGAGCGGCCGGGCAGCCGGGTGTCCAGGGTGTAGGCGAGCCC
The DNA here is from genome assembly GCF_042885015.1 of Streptomyces sp. NPDC058086. Taxonomy (NCBI): domain Bacteria; kingdom Bacillati; phylum Actinomycetota; class Actinomycetes; order Kitasatosporales; family Streptomycetaceae; genus Streptomyces; species Streptomyces sp. NPDC058086. Next base: position 43,813 of record NZ_JBHVST010000031.1, read on the forward strand.
GCCCGCCCAGTCGCCGTGCGCGACGCTCGTCGGCACCGTGGCCCCGACCAGCGGGCGGACCAGGTCGCGCAGTCGCAGCTCGCGGCGTCGGCGCACGGCGGTCTCGCGGTCCTGGGCGAGCCGCAGCACATAACGGGTGCCGACCCACCAGGTGGTGTGCTCACCGCCCTCGGTGACGGGCCGGACGTCGGGGCCCGCGCCCGCCGCCTCGCTGCCGGCGAGCAGTGAACGGGCCAGTCGGCGGACGGTGTCCGCGGTCGGTGTCGGTGCCTGGGTCATGGTCGCGCCGTTGCCGTCGGGGGCCTTGGGCTGCCGGGAGGCCCTGGGGAGTACTCCTGGTGGCCGGTCAGTCGACGATCGCCATCTCGCGGGACGTGGTGTTGAGGCGCCATCCGCCCTCCTCGGTCACCGTCACGATGTCCTCGATGCGCACCCCGAAGCGGCCGGGCAGATAGATGCCGGGCTCCACGGAGAAGCACATCCCGGGCACGAGGGGCAGTTCCTCGCCCTCGATCATGTACGGCGGTTCGTGGGTGGTGACGCCGATGCCGTGCCCGGTGCGGTGGATGAAGTACTCGCCGTATCCCGCCTCGGTGATGACGGCGCGGGCCGCCCGGTCGACGTCCTGGCAGGCGGCTCCCGGCCGGACCGCCGCGACGCCCGCCTCCTGGGCCGCGCGCACGACGTCGTGCACCCGGCGCTCCTCGAGGTCCGGCTCGCCGACGTGGACCGTGCGGGAGGTGTCGGAGCCGTAGCCGTGCTTGAGGCCGCCGAAGTCGAGGACGACCATGTCACCGCGCTCGACGACGCGCTCGCCCGCCTCGTGGTGCGGGTTGGCGCCGTTCGGGCCCGAGGCGACGATGGTGAAGTCGACCTGGGAGTGGCCGAAATGCCGCAGCAGCTCGGCGAGGTCGGCGGCGACTTCGGCCTCCCTGCGCCCCGCGAAGGGCACCTTACGGATCTCCTCGTACGCGGCGTCCGCGGCCGCCCCGGCCTCCGCCAACCGCGCCACCTCCGCCGCGTCCTTGACCGCCCGCAGCATCGGCAGGGCTTCGGTGAGGGCCGCGTACCGCGTGTCCGGCAGCCGCCGCCGGAGGCCGAGCAGATGCAGGGCCCAGGTGTTGTCGCTGACGCCGAAGCGGCCGTCGCTCCCGACCAGGGACGCGGCCGCCTCGTACGGGTCCTTGCCGTCGGTCCAGTCGCGCAGGGTCAGCGTCGGGGCCGCCGCTGCCGCGTCCGGGGCCTCCAGGGTCGGCACGACCAGCACGGGATCCTGCCCGGCCCTGAGCACCAGCAGGGTGAGGCGTTCGGTCTCCACGGGCCGGTAGCCGGTCAGCCACACCAGATCGGGTCCGGGGGCGATCAGGACGCCGTCGAGTCCCGCGTCCGCGGCGGCCTCGGCCGCGCGCCGCATACGGGCCTCGTAGTCACCGGCGGTGAAGGGCGCGGGCGTGCCGGTCATCCATGCCTCCGTCTGTCCGGAGTTTCCCCAGGGTCTACGGGCAGCATCCTGCCCGTTCGCCGATGCGGACGCGAGCCGGTTGCGGCCATGGCGTCGGTCCGGGAGCTCAACTAACGGTGTGGCATCCCCAATCCATTAGCTCTAATGGCTGCATTCGGATGTTCCATTAACTTCTAAGAACGCCGAAGGGAGGCCCAGGCCATGCTCGTACTGGCACACATCAGCGATCTGCATCTAGACGCCCTGCTGGTGACCGGCGACATCGCGGACCACGGCACGGAGGCGAAGCACGAGGAGGCGGCGCGTCTGCTCGGGCTGCGCGACGGGGAGCCTCCTTACCCCGTACCCACCTGCCCGGGCAACCACGACAGCGGCGCGCCCTACCGCAAGGCCCTGCTCGGGCAGCCCGCGTCCGAGAGCCCGGTCAACAGCGTCCACGTCTTCGACGACGCCGCCCTCCTGATGTGCGACTCCAGCGTTCCGGGCCACGACGAAGGAGAGCTGGACGAGGAGACGTACGCCTGGATCGAGACGACGCTCGACGAACTGGAGGGCAGTGTTCCTGCGTTGCTCGCCTTCCAGCTGCGCCGGCCGGATTCCCTTGCCGCGCTGTTGGAGCGCAGGCCCGAGGTCGTCGGGCTGATCACCGGGCATGCGCACACGCCCGCCGCAACCGCCTTCGTCGGGCGGCCGCTCGTCGTCGGTCCCGGGGTGACCTGAACGCTGCGGCTGCCCTGGGAGGGCGAGGGGGTCGCCGACCGGGACGCGCCCCCTGGGTTCGCGTTTCATGTGCTGGCCGACGACGGGCGGCTGACCAGCCACTTCAGGACCGCCTCACCGTTTCGTCGGCGTCAGGTCACGATGCCCGGGACCGTGGACAGTTGTTGGTGGTTGCCGTTCGCGTGGCGCACGCCGAGCGTGACCGTGGTCCCGGGGTCCGCGGCCGAGACCGCCCGGGCGAGGTCGGCGGCCGAGCCGAGCCGTGCCCCGCCGAAGGCGATCAGGGTGTCACCGCGGACCAGGCCCGCGGTGTAGCCCGGGCCGGGGATGTGCACACCGACGACGAGCGCGCCCCCGCCGTCGGGGGCGTCGACTGCCTCGACGCCGAGCGTGGCCTTCCCGGGCGCGGTCTCCGGTGCCGTCGAAGCGACCGGACTCCCGCCGCCGGACGCCGACTTGGTGCCACCGGCCCGCGGCGCACGGGAGGCCTGTCCGGGCCGGGACGCCCGGCCGGACGGTCCCTGCGTCGCCCCCGCCCGCTTCTGGAAGTCCGCCAGCCTGCTCATACCGATCACCGTGGCGCCGACGGTCCCGATTCCGACGCCCGACAGGACCAGCACGGTCCCGACGAAGAGACCGAGGAGCAGGGACATCAGCCGCCTGCCACGCCGTCGCGCGGCGTGCGGACGCTTGGTGGTGCCGGTCGGACGCCCGTCACCGCCCGGCTCCTGACCGGGCATCGGCTTGGGACGCAGTGCGGCCTGTTCCATGGATCGCCTCCGGCAGATGCTCTACGGACCGCCCCCCGGCTCTTGCTCTACCCTGCGCTCCGGCGCACGACGATTCACGAACGAGTGAGACTGTCAAACACGTTCGAGAAGTATGTCCACCATGGCCGCGGCGGCTCCGCGCGGCGACCCGCTGTGCACCAGTTCCGTCCGGTGCACCAGGCGCGGCGCCACGAGCGGGACGGCCACCGCCCCGGGGACGCCGGTGGCCGCGGCCCGCGGCAACAGGGTGAGGCCGTGCCCGGCGGCGGCCAGGGCGGTGAGCGTGCGCACGTCGGTGCCCTCGTATCGCAGGGCCGGGCGGAAGCCCCCGCTGCCGTTCGCCCGGCGGAGGTGGGCCAGGGGCAGTCCCGCGCCGGGGGCGTCCAGCCAGCGGGCGTCGACGAGATCGGCGAGGCGCAGCCCGTCGCGCCGGGCGAGCGGATGGGTCTCGGGCAGCAGCACGCTGACGGGTTCCTCGCCGACACCGTACGTGGTCAGCGGGGCCACGTCGGGGTGCCGCAAGGGGTCGTTGGGCGCCGTCAGTCCATCCACCAGGCCCAGGTCCGCCCCGCCCTCCGCGACGGCGGCGGGGATCCCCTCGCGGGCCAGCACCCGCAGGGTCACCCCTGCGGCGGGCAGCGCCGCGAGCGCGCGCGAACCGAGCGCCGTCGGTGTCGCCACGAGCGTCAGCCCGTGCTCGGGCGCCCCCACCATCCGTACGACGTCCGCGCGGGCCGCATCCAGGCGCAGCAGCAGCGGCCCGGCGTGTTCGAGGAGCCGTTCGCCAGCCGCCGTCGGTGCCACGGGGCGCCGGGTCAGCAGGGGCGCGCCGAGGTCCTGCTCCAGCGCGGCGATGTGCTGGGACACCGCGGACTGGGTGTAGCCGAGTTCCCGCGCGGCCTCCGAGAAGGAGGCGAGGCGGGCCACGGTGACGTATGTGCGCAGGAGATGCGGATCCATGCGCCCCAGGATCTCGTACGGATCCTGGGGCACATCAGCCCCCTCATCAGCGTTGCTTATCGAGGGTGCAGTAGTCATCGTTGGACGTGAACGAGCGCGCCCGCCGAGGATGAGGGCATGACGAACAACGCGGCGCAGACCGCTCGCCTCGCCCTCGTGGGCGACCGCTCCCCGAACGTCCTCGCCCACACCCGCGTTCCCCTGCTCCTGGACGCCCTGGCCACCCGCGACCGCCTCGTCCTCGACGCCTACTGGGTCCCGTCCGAGGATGCCGAGGACCCGGCCGCGGTACGCGGGTTCGACGCGGTGTGGGTGCTGCCCGGAAGCCCGTACCGCAGCGAGGCGGGGACCCTCACCGCGATCCGCACCGCGCGCGAGGAGGGCATCCCGTTCCTGGGCACATGCGGCGGATTCCAGCACGCGCTCCTGGAGTTCGCGCGCAACGTCTGCGGACTCACCCGTGTCGCGCACGCCGAGCAGGACCCCGACGCCGATGACCTCCTCATCGAACCGCTCACCTGTTCCCTCCTGGGCCACGAGGCCGCCGTCACCATCGAACCGGGTTCGCTCGCCCAGTCCGTGATGGGCGCCGAGCGGACGGTCGAGCGCTATTTCTGCGCCTACGGCCCCACCCGCCACCTCGACACCCTGCGCGCCCACGGTCTGCGCTTCAGCGGCCACGACGAGGACGGAAACGTACGGATCGTCGAACTCCCGGGCCACCCCTTCTTCCTGGGCACCCTCTTCCAGCCGGAGCAGTACGGGGACGGCTCGCGCCCGCACCCGATCGTGCGGGCACTGGCACGAGCCGCCGTGGCGCACGCGGCCGTCGGGGGACCCGGCGAGGTCGGCGAGGTCGGCGAGGTCGGCGGACGGCGTCAGCCGGTGTGACGGGGCCGTTGTCAGTGCCGGCTGTTACGTTCGGCGGTATGAACGATCACGCCCTGCGGCTGCTCCGGGAGCAGTCTCACCTGGCCGAACTGGCCGCGTTCCCCTTCAACTTCGACCTGGCCCGTGCCGACCACGGCGAGGACGTCCGGCTCGCCTCGGGCGGTCCGCTGGAGGCGGTGGCGGGGGACGACACGGGCGGTACGTATTTCGTGTGCGAGGACGGTTCCGTGCTGTACGCGGACTCGGAGGGCTCCGCCGGAATCATCGGCAGCAGCGTCGACGAGGCGCTGGAGGTGCTGGTCGGGCTGCCCGGCTGGCACGACCACCTGGGGCTCGCGCCGGCCGACGGAGAGGAGAAGATCCGCGCCGCGGTCGCCGAGACGGAGGAGGAGATCCGGGAGTACCACGGGATCGACGACGAGCGGACCGAACTGCGGGCCGGTCTCGGCCTGCCCGAGCGCTCACCCGTCGAGCTCATCGGTCTGCTGCACGCGGCCCTGTTGCGCACCGAGCCGGACTTCCTTCTTCTGAACGCGGAGGAGGGCGGCGCACACGGCCTCCTGGACCGCCACCCCCGTCCCCCGTTGTGGGAGTCGGTCCTCGCGCGGGGACGCGCCGACCTGGCGCTGCTGCGCGAGGGCTCGGCGTGGGACGAGGTGGCCGGGGACCGGGCGCGCCGGGCGCTCGCGCTGCGCGCCGCCCAGTTCGACCGGCGCGAGGGCGATCTTCCGCTGCTGCGGCATCTGCTGAGGCATGAGGCCGAGGCGTCGATGACCGACGAACTGCGGCTCGCCGCCGTCCTGGTGGGCCTGCACGGTCTGGCGGAGGATCTGCCGCTGCTGTACGAGGTCCGAGAGACGGACTTCGACACCTGGTGCGGGCTCGGCGGGATGCCCGAGCCGGGCGCTGATCCGGCCGAGCTGCGGAGGTGGGCGAGCGACCTGGACGACTCGCTCTTCGGCACCGACCCCGCCGACGAGCCGCTGTTCACCTGGACCGGACTCGCCCGCGAACAGGGTCTGGTCGAGCTCGCCCGCGCCGCGCTGATCCGGCGATTGGACGACATCGACTTCCGGGCGTACTGCGACGCGCGGGACGGCAAGGCCATGGAGCGCCGCCACGCATGCCAACTGAGCCCGCTCGTACACGAGTTCCAGCAGTTGGGCGACACCTTTCAGGCGCTGCGCGCCCAGCGGCTGTACGTGCCGCTGCAGACCAAAGCCTGGGACCGCGTCTCGGCCCTCCTCAGGCTCGCCCGGCTGGAGCGGGAGGAGGGCAGGTTCGGCGCGGCGATACGCACGTTGACCTCGCTGCGGGACACCCTCGTCGAGCCGGACGGCAACGACGGCGGCAGTGACAGTGACGGCAACAGCAACAGCGACGGCTCACTGGAGCACTGGTGGCGCACCAATCTGGGCGCGTACATCGTCGAGGAGCACTACGCGGTCGCACGGGCCGCGGCCCCCGACCCGGCGCTCACCGACGAGGTCCGCGCCGTCGCCGTGGCCGCCGGAGAGCTTCTGGCGAGACTCTCCGGGACGGCCAGGGCGAACGTGGAGCGGAGCCTCGCCGGGACGACGGACATCCATACGGACACCGGTGCCAACACTGGTGCCAACACCGGTGCGAACGCCGTTGAGAACGCCGATGCCGACGTCAGTGCGGAGCGGACGCCGCGGCCTTCGGCAGGCTGAACTCCGCGGCGGCTCCCACTCCCTTCGGCAGGGTGAACGACGGGGTGGCGCCTGCTGCGATCCTGGGAGCGAGGTCCGGCGGGGCTTCCGTCTCCACCATGTCGTGCGAACTGAGCACCGGTACCGGTACGGTCCCGACCCCCGTCCCGGGGAACGGCACCGTGGGAGCCCGGTCCGGCAAGAAGCCGTGGGCGCGGCGAGCCAGGTCCTCGGCGCCGTAACGGTGGCAGTCCTGGTGCCATTTCAGGATTCCGGAGAGCCAGTTCTCGAGTTGCACCACATAGCCGTCCATGATCCCGCGCACCTCCTGCGAGAGCTTGAAGTCCTCGTACAGGAGCGGCAGTTCATAGGCGGCGACGTGCTGGAACTGCTGCATGCGCTGGGTCATCAGGTCATGGATGATGCCGAGGCCGGTCGGGTAGTCGCAGCCGAAGAAGTTCTGCACGACAAGGATGGCGTTGTGGACCTCGCCCTCGTACTCGATCTCCTTCTGGTACGAGAAGACGTCGTTGATGAGCATCGCGTAGTCGATGGCGGCGTTCTCCAACGACCGGACGGGACCGCTCCGGTAGACCTCCGGCGGGACCTTGGGGCCGTGGCCCAGGCGACACAGGTTCAGGGTGAGGTCGGAGCCGAAGGTGTCGCGGCGCATCTCCAGGTAGTCGATCGGGTCGGGGATGCGGTGCTGGAGCTGGTTCGACAGCTCCCACACCCAGCTCTCCGTCATCTTGTCCACGTCACCGCGCAGCTTGCGCCGCTCGTCCGGCGTCATCTTCGCCGTCGTGCGCTCCCACAGGTCGAGGAGGCCGTGCTCCATTGCGTTGGCCGGGACCAAGGTCGGCTCGCCCTCGATGGGCATGCAGGCCGAGAGGCGTTCGGTGGTCGTCTTCGCCGCCGCCAGGTCGCGGCGGTGTCCGAAGACCAGCGGGTAGTAGTCGTCGCCGTACGTCCCCCAGGCCAGCCACTGGGAGCCGAGGTCGAGGGCTTCCTCGGTCGCGTCCGGGTGGATGCCCGCGGCGCACAGCGGAAGGTCGTACGCCGCCAGCTTGTCCTCGTCCCAGACCCCCTCCTGGAGCATGCCGTTGTCGTACATCCAGCCGGTGAGGCGGTCGCGGGCGCCGTCCATGTGGGGGCTGAGGGCGAGCTCGAAGGGCATGGAGAAGTCGGGGAGCAGGGACGGGCCGACCTTCTGGTACGGGACATGGGTGTACCTGCGCAGCCGCTCCGCCCCGGCCGCGGAGAGCAGTGCGCCGATGTCGACGGCCGAGGTGCCGAGCTCGGCGAGGCCGAACGGCCGACTGCCTTCCACCGCACCCTCGTTCATGTAGCGGCTGGAGCGCAGGTGCCACTCGTGGCCGCCCGACTGCCAGTCCTGGAGCCCCTGGGTGTACGCGGCGACGGCGGCGACCTGGTCCGGGGTGAGTCCCTTCTCCGCGGCGAGTGCGGGCACTTCGGTGAGAGCCGTGTGCTCGAACTGGTGCAGGCGTGAGGTGAGGATGTCGTTGACGGTCTCGGCGGCCTCCTGGGTGGTGCAGCCGAAGAAGGTCTCCAGGACGAGGACGCCGTTGCTGAGCTCGCCCTCGACCTCGACCTCGCGCTGGTAGGAGAACAGGTCGTTGCGCAGATGGACCCCGTCCGAGAACGTCTCCATCAGCACCCGCAGCGGGCGCGTCCCCGCGACGGAGGCGGGCACCTCGGCCGTCGCGTACTCCACGAGCCCCGCCGACCAGGGGGCGCCGCCCACCTTGCGGCGCATCTCGATGTACTCGACGGGGTTGGCGATCCGCCCCTCGTTGATGTTGGAGAGCTCCCACATCGACTCGTTGAGCAGGTGCTCCGTGGACACCGCGAACCGCCCCCGCCAGTCCACCGACATCGCGGGCACCGTGCGCGCCCAGAGGTCGGCGAGCCCCGCCTCGACCGGATTCTCCGGCTCCGGTACGGGGGTCGAGAGGTCCAGCGGCATGAAGAGGGGCAGCCGGTCCAGGTAGGCCTTGCCGCCGTCGCGGTCCTGGGTGCGTTTGAAGGTCTCCAGGAAGTGGTCGTCGAAGAAGAAGACCCACACGTACCAGTCGGTGATGAGCGAGAGTGCCGGGCCGTCGCAGTCGGGGTGGGTGTACGCACAGAGCAGCCCGTAGTCGTGCGCGTCGAGGTCGGACTGTTCCCAGATGCCGGAGCCCTCCAACATGCCCATCCCACGGGCCCATTCGACCGTGTGGGCGCGCGCCTCGTCGAGGTACGGGTTCAGCCGCGCGGGATACGGCATGTAGAAGTGCGGGAGTTCGAACGGCTGCGTCATGGCCGGGCCCTACCCAGGGCCCTCCGGGAGCATCCGCCGGGTGGGACATGATCACACCATCGCGTGAATTTGCCCCTTTTCCGGTCAACGGCCCGGGCCCCGCGGGCGGGTCGGCGCGGGGTCTTGCCGACCCGCACCCGCCGGGCCACCGTGGTCGCATGACCTCCTTCGTACTTCCCCATGAAGTGCACGGCGACGGCGCTCACAAGGTGATCGCCGTGCACGGCTGGTTCGCCGACCGGTCCGCCTACGCGGCGGTGGTCCCGGATCTCGACCGCGCCGCGTTCCAGTACGCGCTGGTCGACCTGCGCGGCTACGGGCAGGCGAAGGACGCGGTCGGCGCGTACACCACCGCCGAGGCCGCCGCCGATGTGGTCGAGCTGGCGGACCGGCTCGGCTGGGAGCGGTTCTCGGTGGTCGGCCACTCGATGGGCGCCGCCGTCGCCCAGCGCCTGCTGGCCCTCGCCCCGGACCGGCTGCACCGGCTCGTCGGGGTCTCGCCGGTGCCCGCGTCCGGGCTGCCGCTGCCGGCGGACCAGTGGGAGCTGTTCGCGGACGCGGCGCACAAGCCGGAGAACCGGCGCGCCATCATCGACTTCACGACCGGCGGCCGGCTGCCCGCCGCGTGGCTCGACCGGATGGTGGCGCGCTCACTGGAACTCAGCGACACCAAGGCGTTCCGCGCCTATCTGGACTCCTGGGCCGGCGAGGACTTCCACACGGAGGTCGAGGGCGCGACGGTACCCGCGCTGGCGGTGACCGGGGCGCTGGATCCCGCCCTGTCCGCCGGTCTGATGCGGGAGACCTGGATGTGCTGGTACCCGGACGCGGAGCTGTTCGAGCTGCCCTGGGCGGGCCATTACGCGATGGACGAGAGCCCGCTGGACCTGATCCGCGTCGTGGAGGCCTTCCTGCGCTCGCAGGACGCGGGCTGGGGCAGCGGCGAGGACGCGGACAACACGGGAGACGAAGGGGGCGAGATCGCGAGCGGCGACGAGGGCGAGATCGCGAGCGGCGGCTCGGGTGTGGTCGCGGGCAAGGGTGGGGGCGAGCCGGCGTGAGCGTACGCGAGAGTGCCCCGCCCGTCCCCGACGTCTTCGACCCCCGGCGGTACGCCGACGGAATCCCGCACGCCGCCTACCGCACCCTGCGCGACCACCACCCCGTGGCCTGGCAGCACGAGCCCGAAGTGCTGGGCTGGCCGGCCGGGCCCGGCTTCTGGGCGGTGACCCGGCACGCGGACGTGGTCCGGGTGCTGAAGGACTCGGCGACGTACTCCTCGTGTCTCGGGGCGACCCAGATCCGCGATCCCGACCCGGACGACCTGCCCTTCATCCGGCGCATGATGCTCAATCAGGATCCGCCGGACCACGGCAGGCTGCGGCGTCTGGTCAGCCGCGCCTTCACGCCTCGCCGGGTCGAGCACTTCGCGTCGGTCGTCCGCACCCGGGCCCGGGGCCTGCTCGAAAAGGCGGCGGCCGAGGCCCGTGCGGGCGACGGCGTCTTCGATCTCGTCGCCACCGTCACCGACGAGTACGCCCTGCTCAACCTCGCCGACCTGCTGGGCGTTCCGGAGCGCGACCGCGGCCTGCTGCTGCGCTGGACACAGCGCGTCATCGGCTACCAGGACCCCGACGAGGCGGGCGAGCCCGTGCTCGACGCGCGCGGCCGCCCGGTCAATCCGCGCTCCCCGGCGATGCTGGGGGACATGTTCGCGTACGCGCACCAACTGGCCCTCTACAAGAAGAGCCATCCGAGCGACGACGTGATGACCACCCTCGCCGCCGACCCCGAACTCACGCCTGCCGAGCTGGAGATGTTCTTCTTCCTCCTCACCGTCGCGGGCAACGACACCGTGCGCAGCGCGGCTCCCGGCGGTCTTCTGACACTCGCTCAGCACCCGGTCGCGTACGCCGCCCTGCGCGCCGGGGTCATCGAAATCGACTCGGCTGTCGATGAGTTGCTGCGACTGCATCCGCCGGTGCTCAGCTTCCGTCGTACGGCGGCTCTGGACACCGAGCTGGCCGGGCGGCGCATCCGCGCGGGCGACAAGGTGGTCGTCTTCCACGCCTCGGCCAACCACGACGAGCGTGTCTTCACCGATCCCGAGCGGCTCGACCTGTCGCGCTCCCCCAACCCCCATGTCTCCTTCGGCGACGGCCCGCACGTCTGCCTCGGCGCGCACTTCGCCCGTCTGCAACTGCGCGTGCTCCATGAGGAGACGTTGCGGGCCCTGCCCGTGCTGCGAGCCGCCGGACCTCCCCGGCGCCTCGTCTCGAACTTCATCAACGGAATCAAGTCGCTGCCGTTGGAGGCTCCTTGACCCTCAGGTCCGCACCTGGATCAGGGCATGTGTGCCGCTCGTGCGCCAGCGGCCGCCCTCGGCCGCGTCGAGGGCGGCCTCCGTGCGGGCGTCCAGGCCCACGATCACATCGGACTTGAGGGTGCGCAGGGCGGCGACCGGGCCCGGGAAGTACGCGGTGGGCTCCGCGAAGGGGGTGGTGGCGGGGTAGCGCCGGTCGCCGACCAGGCGGCGGTAGTTCAGGTCGCCCTTCACGAGGGTCACGTCGGCCTCGGCGAACTCACGGCGAAGGTCGTCGGGCATGTCGGCGTACGGCAGCGGGGCACAGGAGAAGGGGTGGGCCCGGACGGTGAGGCGACCGTCGGTCATCGCCGCCCACAGCCGGTGGCCGGACTCGCCCGCCGCCCCCTTCGCCCCGGTGAGGTGGCGCAGAGCGTCGACCACGTCGGCGGTCGTGGCGTCGGAGACGTAGTACGGGTACGGCTTCACGTGCAGGAGCGCCCGCCCTACGCGGCGGTGGTGGAGCAGGTGGTCGATCAGGAGCAGATCGGGGATGAGTTCCCGGCCGGAGTTGTCCGCGACCAGGCAGAGGGTGCCGCCCGCGAACAGGGACCGCAGCGACTCACCGTCATTGGCGACCAGTTGGGCATCGACGTCCGATTCCCCGTCCGGGGCGGCGAGGCGGAAGCCGAGGTCCGCGCGGTTGCCCCACAGCGAACCGTGCAGCAGCGCCTTCTCCCGCTCCTCGACCGGCCGCTCGGCGAGCGGGTCGAGCGCGGCGAGTTCCTCGTCCGCCTCCGGGGTGTCCAGCTCCGCGAGTTTGAAGGGGCGGAAGGGGTCGATGCCCTTCCAGGGGCCGGGGGCGAAGTAGCCGACGGCTTCGAGGAGTCGGCGGTAGAAGTAGCTCTCGGACCAGAGGAAGGGCACGTCGAACCAGGAGCGGCCGGTGTACTCCTCGGCGCCCCACCGCTCCCACTGCCCGCGGTCCGCCGCCTGCTCGCCGAGCGGTTCGATGACGCCCTCGGTGGCGTTCTTCAGCAGGGCGTCGAGCGCACCGTGCTGCTCGGGGCCGTAGGGGAAGGCGTCCCGGACCTTCCGGACGAGGGCCGGATGCCGCTGGGCGAGCACGCTCCAGGGGAACGAGCCCGGCTCGTTGCTGAGGATCACGGGCACGTCGGCGGGTTCAGACATGTGGCTCACGCTACCGGCTGAGCCGAAAGGGGCGGCCCACGCCGCGCGTGGGCCGCCCCTCCCCCCGTGGGCCGCGCTCAGAGGGTCAGTTTCCAGCTGTTGAGCTTGCCGGTGTCCGAGGCGGCCACGTCTTGTACGCGGAGTTTCCATGTGCCGTTCACGGTCTCGCTGGACGCGTCGACCGTGTAGGTGGTGTTGACGTTGTCCGCGGAGTCCGAGGTGCTGGAGGACTTCAGGCGGTACGTCGAGCCGTCCGGGGCGACCAGGTCGATCACCAGGTCACCGCGGTAGGTGTGGGTGATGTCGACGCCGACCTGGAGGGCGGAGGGCGCGTTGCCGGTGCGGCCGCTGACGGCGATCGAGGACTCGACGGCCGCCCCGTTGTCCGGGATCGAGAGGGCGGTGGTGTTGGAGAAGGTCGTGCCCGTGGTCGCGGCGCTGACGGTCTGCACGGTCTTCGTCGCGTCCGCGAGGCCCGCGCCGCAGCCGCCGGAGCAGGTGCCCGGCAGTGCGCGGGCGTTGTTCTTGATGGCCGTCTCGATCTGGGCCGGGGTGAGCGAGGGGTTCGCCGACTTCATCAGCGCGACCAGGCCCACGATGTGCGGGGTGGCCATGCTCGTGCCCTGGTAGTACGCGTACGACTCCGAGGAGGGGGTCGTCGTACCGGAGTTCAGCGTGGAGTAGATGCCGTTGGCGGTGGCGGTGCTCATGTCGCCGCCGGGGGCCGAGATGTCGACGATCGAGCCGTAGTTGGAGTAGGAGGCCCGGGAGCCGCTGCGGCCGGTCGCGGCGACGGTGATGACGTTGTTGCAGCTCGCCGGGGAGTAGCCCGCGGCGTTGTCGTTGTCGTTGCCCGCCGCGACGACGACCGTGGTGCCGCGGTTCACGGCGGCGGTGATGGCGCTCTGGGTGGCCGAGGTGCAGGCGCCGCTGCCGCCGAGGCTCATGTTGATGACCTTGGCGACGTTGGCGTTGGCCGGGACGCCGGTGACGGTGCCGCCCGAGGCCCAGGTGATGGCGTCGATGATGTCGGAGTCGTAGCCGCCGCACTTGCCGAGGACGCGCAGCGGGGAGATCTTCGCGCCGTAGGCGATGCCCGCGATGCCCTTGCTGTTGTTGGCGACCGCGGCGATGGTGCCCGCCACGTGCGTGCCGTGCCAGGAGGAGTCGCTCGCCGGGATGCCGGAACCGCACTCGTTCGCCGCGTAGTGGTCGCCCGGGTCGGCCGGATTGCTGTCGCGTCCGTCGCCGTCGACGGAGACCGCCGTGTCGGAGATGAAGTCGTATCCGGCGACGATGTTCGCGGCGACGTCGGTGTGCGCCACGTAACCGGTGTCGATGACGGCGACCGTCACGCCGCTGCCGGTGGAGATGGGCCAGGCACCGGGGACGTTCATGCCCGCCTTGGCCTCGTACAGGTCCCACTGCTTGCTGTACTCGGTGTCGTTCGGGTCGGCCTGGGGCGTGTTCAGGCGGTCCGGTACGGCGTACGCGACCTGCGGGTCGGACCGGTACCGGGCGATGACGTCGGCGACGTCCTTCGTGCCGAGGCTGTCGCCGAGGTCGACGAGGGCCGCGCCGGTGCCGAGACGGCGGGTGAAGTCGAGGTTCTCGCCCGCCTCCTTGCCCTTGGTCTCGGCATCGGCGGAGGCGGCGGAGTTGGAGGTGGCCTCGGCGGCGCCGGACTTGTAGCCGACGATGAGGCGCTCGGCGGGAGCGGCGACGGCCTGTGCGGTGGCCTGCGCCGCCGGGGTGACCGCCACCTTGCCGGTGGCGGTCGCGGTGGACGGCTGGGCGGCGGCGACCGTGGTGGTCATTCCGGCCAGCAGAGCCGCGGAGACCGCGGCGACGGATATCAGCTTCCGTCGGACTTCTCGTGAGGGGGCGGGACGCAAGGGCTTGCCTTTCGTGGCCGGCTCCGGGCGGTGGAAGGCGCGGCGGAGCAGCGGTCGAATCGCTTCGTCGTCGAAGCGGCGGGGGGTGCAATCCAGAAGCGGCGCGGTGGCCGGCCGTACGTCGCGAGCGACCTGTCAGGGGTTGCCTGTGGGGCGGCTGTGCCCGAACGATAGGCAAAGCCCAGGTAATACGGATACAGGGGAAACCCTCGATCTGGCTGGTAACCGCCCCTCAAGGGCTCCCAGTTGGCCGGGAGTGCCCGGTTTCACCTGGCTCGCGTATCTGAACGCACGGCCCCGTGCCCCCGTACTTCACGGTGCGGCCACGCCTGCGCGCGATGCCGTACGGCCGCACCCGCCGCTCCCACCCCGCAAGGAGACCCACCGGATGACCGCTCACCGCACCGCCACCGCGGCCGCTGTCGCCGTGGCGGCCCCACTGCTTCTCCTGACGTGGGCCGTGGGTCCGGCCCAGGCGCACGGCGCGCCGACGGATCCGGTCAGCCGGGTGGTGGCCTGTTCACCGGAAGGCGGCAGCAACACAGGTACGGCGGCCTGCAAGGCGGCGATCGCGGCGAACGGCGCGCCCTTCACCGCCTGGGACAACCTCCGGGTCGCCGGTGTGGGCGGCAGGGACCGTCAGGTGATCCCGGACGGGCAGCTGTGCAGCGGGGGTCTGCCCGCCTACAAGGGACTGGACCTGGCCCGCGCCGACTGGCCCTCGACGCGGATGACGCCGGGCGCGACCTTCACGCTCTCCTACAGTTCGACGATTCCGCACACGGGGACCTTCAAGCTGTATCTGTCCAAGCCCGGGTACGACCCGACCAAGCCCCTCAAGTGGTCCGATCTGCCGACGAAACCGTTCGCCACGGCCACCGATCCGGCGCTGGTGAACGGCGCCTACCGGATCAAGGCCACGCTGCCCGCCGACCGGACCGGCCGGCAGATGCTGTACACGATCTGGCAGAACACGAGCACGACCGACACGTACTACTCGTGCTCGGACGTGGTCTTCCCGAACAGGGGCGGCGGGGCCGCCGCGCCGACGACCTCGTCCCCCGCGCGTACGACACCCACGGCCGGCCGGAAGGCTCAGCAGAGTCAGGAGCCGACCACGACCACACCCACCCCCACCGACCAGTCGCCGTCGCCCGCGCCGGAGACCACCGCGGCGACGACGGAGGTGACCGCACCCGACCATCTCGCGCCGGCCGCGGACAGCTCGTCCGGCGGCAGCAACACGCTCCCCCTCGTCGCCGGGGCGGGGGGAGCGGCCGCGTTCCTGCTCACCGCGGGCGTCGCGATCACGCTGCGCCGCCGCCGGTGACCGGTCGTCCGGGCTGGGTCAGTTGACGGTGACCGCCGGGCTGCCCGACTGGGTGGTGTCGGAGACGGGCGCGTACTTCGCGGTGAAGTAGCCGCTGCTGAAGCAGAGCGACGAACCCGACGACTTCGCGAACGCCTGGTTGGTGAAGGTGATGCTGTTGTCGGTGTTGCTCGCCGTACCGGTCAGGCTGGGCGCCTGGTAGACGCAGTTGATGCTGCCCAGCAGGGTGCGCAGCACGACCGTGGTCTGGATGGTGGAGCCCGCGGCCGGGGTCACGGTGACCGTGCCGCCGGAGGCGACCGTGGTGGTGTACGGGAGGTTGTTGACCGTGACACTGGTGACGCCGAGCACGCCGATGACATTGCTGGTGCAACTGCCGAAGGTGTGGGCGCTGAGCGACTCGGTGGCCGCGCCGGGGGCCGTCGGGTTGTCGGTGACAGAGGCGGTGAAGGCCGACGCGGCACAGGAGACACCGCTTGTGCCGGTCGCGCTGGAGTAGAGCGTGGCGGCGGTGCCGCTCGCCAGTGAGGCGGTGAGGACGTCACCGGTGGCGACGGCGGCTCCACCGGCGGTGAGCACGGGGGTGTCGTCCGCGGAGGCGGGGGCGATCGCGGAGACCGAGAGCGCGGCGGCGGTACCGAGGAGGGCGAGCAGGGATCGAGTGCGCATGGGGGTGCCTCTTTCTCAGACGGGCGTGCGGGTGGGTACGGGGCCGGCGCGGACATGCCGTCACGGCGGACCGCTACCGGTCCGTGACGCCTTCTCCTTACGTCACGGACCGGCAGCGGAAGCCGGGCGACCGGACACGGCTCAGGGGGGAAAGTGCCGTGCCGGTGCCACGGGGGGGGTGGTTTGAGCGTTGGAGCGCACCGCACGTTCAGACGTGCCACGGCCGCCCCGCGAGGAGCGGGGGGTCCAGGAGGTGGCGTACGTGCCGCGCATCGGATCCGGCGCCACGGATCCAAGGGAATCAATGCAGAGTTCTAGACCTGATTGATGGTCAACGTCAAGGCGCAGTAAGGAAGTTGAAGGTCAACACGGTCTCAAGGTGAGGCGTTCGCTGACCCGGCCACGAGGTCGTCGCGGGCCCGAGTGCGAGGTCAGCGTGGCCGGGTCTGCACAGTTGGCACACAATCAACATCCCTTTGCCACAAGTCTCTTGACCCCAGAATGTAACCCCCGGTAACTTCCACGTCGGCTACTGCTGCGTAACGAGAAAGCCCTTACGACCGCCGGGAGTTGTGAGGAGGCGTGCGCGGCAGCC
Organism: Streptomyces sp. NPDC058086; assembly: GCF_042885015.1. Classification (NCBI taxonomy): domain Bacteria; kingdom Bacillati; phylum Actinomycetota; class Actinomycetes; order Kitasatosporales; family Streptomycetaceae; genus Streptomyces; species Streptomyces sp. NPDC058086. The sequence continues at coordinate 60,591 of NZ_JBHVST010000031.1, forward strand.
GCTGTCCGCGCCAGGACAACGTGCCCGTTGAAGCCCCACCTGCATGACTATGTCCAGGGAGCAGAACATGGCCTCGTCCTCGGACGCCACGGCGTCCACCGATTCGACCCCCGAGAACGAAAGCGGTTCCGGCAGACGTGGGCGGGTCCGCCTGCGCCGCGCCGCGGTGATGGCGGTGCCTGCCACCGCGGTCGCCGCGGGACTGATGATCCTCACCGCCCAGGGCGCTCTGGGGGTGCAGTTCGCCATCTCCGGCATGCCGTTCACGGTCACGGCCACCGAACTCAACGGCACCGGCTTCGAGCAGTTCGGCAACCTCGACAACATGGCCGACGGCAGCCCGAACGCCGGCGACACGGGCGGCCAGGTCCTCGTCATCACCTCCGCGATCAAGAACGCGACACTCACCAAGCTGTGCCAGAGCGTCGACCTGGGCGGTACGAACCTGGTCATCACCGCGGGCGGCGGCACGGACAAGGTGCAGGCGACCAATCTGACGACCGACTCGACCGAGCTGTCGGGCGACGCGGCCTTCAACAACATCGAGATCGGCAACGACGCGAGCACGCTCGACAAGGCCGGGGTCCAGGGGAACAAGGGCGTCTTCAGCCAGCAGGCCGACACCGTCCACATCGGGAACCTGCGGCAGACGAACTACTCCACCACGGCGGCGGTGTTCAAGCTCCCCGGTCTCAAGCTCCGCTTCAGCGACTCGGGCTGCTGATGTCGGCCGTCCGGGATCTACGGTCCGGCTTCCGGCGGTGGCGTGCGGACCGCCCCTTCTGGGGCGGGCTGCTGCTCACCCTGGGCGGGGCGGAGATCCTCCTCACCGAGAAGGCGTCCCTGAAGGTCGTCATGCACATCGGGATGCAGGGCATGGCGGGCTATCTGCTGCCGACGGTCATGATCCTGTGCGGTCTGCTGATCCTCTTCAACCCGACGCAGCGCCTCTTCTACTCCCTGCTCGGCATCCTCCTCTCCCTCGGCACCTGGCTCACCTCCAACCTCGGCGGCTTCTTCATCGGCCTCCTTCTCGGAGCGACCGGCAGCTGCCTGGCCTTCGGCTGGCTTCCCCACCAGGAGCCGCGTAAGCGACGTCTGCTGCGCAGGCGCCGCCGGCAGCAGATGGCGACCGAGGCGTAGCGAGAGGGCAGGGAAGGGGTCCCGCCCCGGCCGAGCTCAGGGCAATGGGCGGCCGGGGCGGGAGCTGTGACAGGGCGACTCCAGGAGGCGGGCAAGCTTCCGACTTGCTTGTACGCGCAGGGAATTTGCCCTCGCACGCAGTGGATACCGGACGGTCGCATCGGGGAACGCCACCCTCGCGTAGCGTGACACGCCGTACTGACGTCCGATTGCCAGGGAGGCTCCCGATGGGAACCCCAAGTCCCTTGACGGGAAACCCGAGCCCCTTGGTGGTGGACGCGACGGGCCGTGACATCCACGCGGAAGCCGCCCGCATCCGGGCGCGCGGACCGGCGACCCGTGTCGCCCTTCCCGGTGGCGTCGAGGCCTGGGCGGTCAGCAGCCCCGAGCTGCTCAAACGGCTGCTCTTGGACCCACGGGTGTCCAAGGACCCGCGGCGGCACTGGCCGGCCTGGATCAACGGGGAGATATCCCCCGAGTGGCCGCTGTTCACCTGGGTCGCGGTGCAGAACATGTTCACCGCGTACGGCGGCGACCACAGGCGGCTGCGGACCCTCGTCTCCACCGCGTTCACGGCCCGCCGCACGGCCGCGCTGCAACCCCGGATCGAGCAGATCACCTCCGGCCTCCTCGACCGCATCGCCAAGGCCGGCGAGCACGGCGAAGTCGTCGATCTGCGCGAGGAGTTCTGCTATCCGATCCCCATTCAGGTGATCAGCGAGCTCTTCGGCCTGCCCGAGGACAAGCGGGCGGACCTCAGGGACCTGGTGGACAGCATCTTCCACACCTCCGCGCAGCCCGAGGAGGTGACGGGCAACTACGCCAGGCTGTACGCCGTACTGGGTGAACTGGTCGCCGAGAAGCGGGAGTCGCCCGGCGACGACCTGACCTCCGGCCTCATCGCGTCCCGCGACGAGGGCGACGGCCGGCTGAGCGAGCAGGAGCTGCTCGACACGCTGGTCCTGATGGTCAGCGCCGGCCACGAGACCACGGTCAACCTCATCGACAACGCCGTGCACGCCCTGCTGACCCACCCCGAGCAGCTCGGGCACCTCCGCGCCGGACGCGCCACCTGGGACGACCTGATCGAGGAGACCCTGCGGGTCGAGGCGCCCGTCGCGAGCCTCCCGCTGCGCTACGCCGTGCAGGACCTCGACCTCGCCGAGCTGGGCGGCCCGGACGGCACGGTGATCGGCCGGGGCGAGGCGATCCTCGCCGCGTACGCCGCCGCCGGACGCGATCCCGAGCGCTACGGCAAGGACGCCGACCTCTTCGACGTCACCCGCGCGGACAAGGAGCACCTCGCCTTCGGACACGGCGTACACCGCTGCCTCGGCGCCCCACTGGGCCGCCTGGAGGCCCGCATCGCCCTCCCTGCCCTCTTCGACCGCTTCCCCGACCTCCAACTTGCCGTAGCGGCTTCGGAGTTGGAGCCGGTGGACTCCTTCATCTCCAACGGCCACCGCACCCTGCCCGCCCGGATCCACTGACGGCCGACGCTCACTCCCCTCGCCACCAGGACAGGAGCCGGGTCCAGCCGCTTCGCGGGCGGTCGGGCTCCGGGACGGGGGGCTCGGGCACGAGAGCCGGCAGGGGTCTCGCGTACGACTGCCGCTCGCCTTCGGGCCGTTGGGCCGTCGTGATGGGCGGGAAGCGTACGGGCAGCGCCGCCAGCGCGCGGTGGAACGGGCCGGGCCGCCAAGTCAACTCTCCCACCGGCAACCCCAGTTCGACATCGGGGAGGCGGTCGAGGAGCTTCTCCACCGCGGCCGTCGCGATCAGCCGGGCCGGGCTCTGCGCCGGACAGCTGTGCGGGCCCGCGCTCCACGCCAAGTGGGCCCGGTTGCCAGCCCGTTGATCGGCCGTCAGCGCGGGATCGGTGTTGGCCGCGGCGAGACTGACGACCAGCGGATCGCCCGCGCGCAGCACCGCTCCCTCGTACAGGACGTCGTGCAGCGGATAGTGCACGGCGTAGTTGGCGATCGGCGGATCGGTCCACAGCACCTCGTCGAGGGCGTCCTCCACCGGGAGGCTGCCGCCGGACAGATCGCCCGCGAACCGGTCGTCGGACAGCAGCAGCCGCAGGCTGTTCGCGATCAGGTTCTGCTGGGGCTCGGTGCCGGCTCCCATCAGTACCACGAGGGTGTGGATCATCTCCTCGTCGGTGAGGCCCGCGGGGTGCGCCATCAGCCAGGACGTCATGTCCTGACCGGGGTTGCCCCGCTTCAGCGCGACCAGGTCGAGCAGGGTGCTGGTCAGCAGCTCGTCGGCCTTCTCCGCGTCCACCCCGTCGAAGATCCCGGACATGCCCTCGACCAGCCGGACCCCGTACTCGGCCGGGCAGCCGAAGAGGTGGTTGAAGACCAACAGCGGCAGGACCTGCGCGTACTCGCCGAGCAGATCCGCCGTGCCGAGCGGCGCGAAGCGGTCGATGAGGGTGTCGGCGCTGCGCTCCACATAGCCGCGCAGGGTGTTCGGATCGACGAGCGCGAGGCTGTCGGTGATCGCGCCGCGCAGCCTCTCGTGCTGCTCGCCGTCGGTGAACAGCGCGTTGGGCCGGTACATCATCATCGGCACGACCGGGCTGTCCGGCGGGACGGTCCCGTCGGCGAGGTCGCGCCAGCGGCGGGGGTCCTTGGAGAAGGTCTCCGGGCTGCGCAGGACGTGCAGGGCGGCGTCGTAGGAGGTGACGAGGGTGGCTCTGACGCCGGGTGCGAGCTCGACCGGTGCGGTCGGTCCTGCCGTACGCAGCCGCCGGTAGACGGCGGCGGGGTCGGCCGCGAACGCGGGCCCGTACAGGGGCTCGCGCGCGGGGCAGCCAGGCGGTGGCCCGGTCGGTGGTGACAGGAACGGTGGTGACAGGGACGGTGGCGGTACGGGCGGGGGTGGTACGGGCGGGGGTGGTTCGGGGGTCACACGGGCTCCAGTTCGCCGCTGCGGGTCATGAGGTACTCGACGAGGGCGATCAGCGCCTCGGTGGACGAGACCCGGTCGCGGGCGTCGCAGCGCACCAGCGGGGTCGAGGGCAGCAGGTCGAGGGCCTCGCGCACCTCGTCCAGGTCGTGCGACGCGGAGGCGTCGTCGAAGTCGTTGAGGGCGACGGCGTACGGCAGGCCCAGCTCCTCCAGTACGCCCATGACGTCGAACGACTCGGACAGCCGCCGGGTGTCGGCCAGCACCAGCGCGCCGAGCGCTCCGCTGGTCATGTCCTTCCAGAGTTCGGTGAAGCGGTGCTGCCCGGGCGTGCCGAAGAGGTAGAGCACCAGGGCGTCGCTGAGGGTGAGGCGGCCGAAGTCGAGGGCGACGGTGGTGGTCGTCTTCTCCCTCGAACCGGCGAGGTCGTCGACGCGTGCGCCCGCCTCGGTCATCACCTCCTCGGTACGCAGCGGCCGGATCTCGGAGAGCGCGCCGACGAACGTGGTCTTGCCGACCGCGAAGTGGCCCACGATCAGCAGTTTGACCGCGGTCTGCACACCCGGGCCGAGGTGGACGTCGTCAGAGGCGGGCGCGGAGCCCATCCAGTACCTCCTGGAGGATGCGGGCGTCGGAGAGGCGGGCGGCCGGTACCGGCGCCCGGGTGACGAGGTGACCGCTGTCCATCAGGTCGGCGATCAGTATTTTGGTGACGCTGACCGGGAGTTCCAGATGACCGGCCACCTCGGCGACCGACAGCGCTCCGGGCCGGCACAGCTCCATCAGCCGGCGCTTCTCCGGGTTCAGCCCCGTCAGCGGCAGGTCGTCGGCGGCGATCAGCAAGGTGACGAGGTCGAGGGTGTTGCGGGAGGGGTGGGCACGGCCGTCCGTGACGACGTACGACCGCACCAGCCTCCCTCCCGGCCGACGCCCGGGCGTCATGCCGGGCTGCCGGTGTCCTGCCGGGCCGGGCTGGTCAGCTCCTTGCCGAGCCGGTCGACCAGCTTGTGCATGCGGTAGGTGACCGCCTCCATGTCCACGTCCTCGCCGGTGGACACCGCGAGGTGGGCGCCCTCACCGGCGGCGACGAGGAAGACGTATCCGTGCGCGAACTCGATCAGGGTCTGCCGCCACGGCGCGGTCGCGCTGCCGACGAACTCGGCGGTGCTGCGGCTGATCGACTGCACCCCGGACAGACCCGCGGCCAGCCGCTCGGCGTCGTCGCGGCCGATGTCCGCCGAATGGGCCCGGAGCATGCCGTCGGCGGACAGCAGGATGGCGTGCCGGGCCTCCGGCACCTTCAGAACCTCGTCGAGCATCCACCCCAGCTCGTTGGTCATGGGCGCGATCATCCCTGTGTGTTCCCTTCGGATTCGTGGGGGGCTTCGGCTTCCTCGGCTGTTTCGGCCGCGGTGCGTGTGGGGGGTGCGGTGTCCTGCTCGGCCCGCGCGGAGCGGGTGCCGCGCGCGAAGGCGCCCATGCGCCGGGCGTACTCCTCCGCGGACCGGCCCACGCTCTCCTCGACCGGTGCGGCCGGTTCGCCCGGTGCCGCCGGGGGCTGTTCGGCGGCGGGCGAGGGTACGGGTGCACGACGGCGCCGCTTGGGCAGTCCGCCGGCCGTGGTCGCCTCCGAGGGCCCGCTCGTCCGGGCCGTACGCCGGGGCGTGCGCGCCGGTTCCCGCCGCGGTGGGGGCTCCTGGACCGGGGCGGCGTGGGTGAGCAGCGCGGCCGGTAGGAAGACCACGGCACGGACGCCGCCGTACGGGGAGCGGGTGTCCACGGAGACGTTGAACCCGTAGCGGGTGGCGAGGACGCCGATGACGGCGAAGCCGAACTGGGGCGGATCGTCGAGGCGGGTGACGTCCACCGCGCGGCGGCCGGTCAGCAGCGCGGCGGCGTGCTCGGACCCGCGGCTGTCCATGCCGACGCCCGCGTCGTCGATGACCACGACGGCGCCGTTGTGCACCGCCTGGACGCTGACCTCGACGGTGGTGTTGGGCTGCGAGTGGCGTGCGGCGTTGTCCAGGAGTTCGGCAACGGCGAGGACGACCGGTTCGACGGCCCGGCTCTCGACGGCGATGTCGGCCTGTCCGTTGATGCGGATGCGCCGGTAGTCGCGGATGCGGGAGGTCGCGCCGCGGACCACCTCGATGAGCGGGGAGGTGGCCCGTTGGCGTCCGGGCCAGGAGCCGCACAGTACGGCGATGGCCTGCGCGCGACGGCCGAACTGGGCGTTGGTGTGGTCGATCTCGAGCAGGTCGCGCAGCACGTCGGGGTGGTCGTGGCGGTCCTGCATCTCCGAGATGGACACCTGCTGCTCGTTGGCGAGAGCCTGGATCGAGCGCATCGACGCCTTGAGGGCGGCCTTCGCGGACTGGTCGGCGCGGGTCTGTGCGTGCCGCACGGCGTCGGAGAACCGCTCCAGGAGACCGTCGAGACACTTCGCGAAGTCGGTGTCGGCCAGCCGCGCGTCGAGGAGGCCCACGGCGGGGAGGGCCGGTGCGTGGAGAGACTCGCCGGCCGTGGGAAGGGGCTGGCCGGTCGTGGCGAAGGGGCGACCCGGCGCGGAATGCGACTGGCCCGCCGCGGGGATGGACTGCCCCGCCGCAGGAAGGGGCTGACCTGTCGCGGGGTTGGACTGCCCCGCCGAGGAATGTGGCCGGCCCGTCGCGGGGATGGACTGCCCCGCCGCGGAATGCGACTCGCCCGTCGCGGAGAAGGACTGCCCCGCCGCAGGAAGGGGCTGACCTGTCGCGGAGGAGGGGTGATCCGGCGCGGAGAGGGGCTGACCCGTCGGGGAGGCGGGCTGGTGCGGGGCGCCTTCGAGCGCGGGCAGGCGGACCGCGACCAGGTGGCGCAGCTCCTCGTCCCGGGCCCGCAGCGCGTCCGCGAGCTCGGCGCTCCGGCCGCGCTGCCGTCCGGTGATCCCGCGCTGGCGCACCAGCAGCAGGGTGACGGCGAGCAGGCCGACGGCCAGGCACCAGAACGCCGCCTCCGGTATCCGTTCGGTCATGAAGTCCTCGATGGCATATGCAAGTTGACGGGTCGCACGACCGTAGCCGCCCGTCGGCACAGACGCTTGCCCTCGCGCGCAAGGAAGTTGCCGTGGGGCGCACGGACTGTATGCACTAGGCTGACGTGGAGTAACTACCGCTCGCTGCACTGGAGTTGAGGGTGTCGTTGCCCGCGGAGAGCTACATCGTGGAAACACGGACGACCGCGGAGGTGGATCCGCGCGAGCGGGCCGACTTCTGGAGCGAGTACGTCGGGTCCTGCCAGTCCACCATGGGCTACCGGTACGCGCGCACCGACGACTTCCGTGGCGCGACGGTCCGCCAGCGCACCGAGCGCTATCAGCTCGTCAAGTTCTGGTCGGACGAGGTCGCGTACAGCAGGACCGCCCGCCAGGTCCGCCAGGACCCCGACGAGGACTACCGATTACTGCTGCCGCTCAGTGGGGAGATCGTGCTGCGGCAGGACGGCCAGGAGGCCCGGCTCACACCGGGCACCGGCACCCTCGTCAGCTTCGGGGCGCCCTTCGAGTGCCTCCAGGACGCCTCGACGCACGCGTTCGTCCTCACCATCCCCGCACGCGAGATGGACGGCCCGCTGAACCGCAAGTCGCCGCTGGCCACCGGGCTCGATCTGAGCAGGGGGCTCGGCCGGGTGGTGAGCTCCATGATCGGCGACCTGCACGCGGAGCGGGACCACCTCACCGACCCGCACTTCAACGCCGTCTCCGACCGCGTCGTCGAGCTGCTGTGCATGCTCACCCTCGGCGACGACCGCCCCGACGGGGCGGGCCAACTCGGCGACGTGGAGACGATGGTCCGCCGCTACGTCCGTGAACACGCCGCCGACCCGGGTCTCACCGGTACGTCCATGGCGCACGCGCTCGGCTGGTCCCTGCGTCAGATCCAGCTGGCCCTGCAGCGTGCCGGCACCACTCCGCGCGACCTCATCCGCGAGGAGCGGCTGCGGCTGGTTCGTGAACGCCTCCAGTGTGCCGACTGCGAGCACCTGACCATCACCGATCTGGCCTTCACCTCGGGGTTCTCCTCGGCGAGCGGGCTGAGTACGGCGTTTCGGCAGCGGTACGGGGTGAGTCCGCGGGAGATGCGGTCCGGGGGGCGGCGGCCGTAACGCCGTAGTCCAGATCCCTTCTGCAGGGGTCCACTACTCGGTGGACCCGAAGTTCAAGCTGTCGAGGCTGTCGGCACGACCCCCCCCCCCGGCGACCAGCATGAATGGCATGAAGAATCTCCCCGTTCACATGGCTCGTTGGAGCGCCGGACATCCCTGCGCGCGATTGTCTCCTGGCTGCTGTTCGTGGTCCTCCGCTTGGGCGTGGGCATCACGGTCGGCGGCGACCCGGCCACCACGGAGGACTTCCGTATCGGTGAGGCGGGGCGGGCGGAAGCCCTGGCCGCCGAGGGCGGGCTGCAGCAGCGCCCCGTCGAACGCGTTCTGATCACCGCGAAGCCCGGGTCCGGCCGCCTGGACCCGACCGCCGCCGACGCCGCCGCGAAGGACGTGGCCGACCGGATGCGCGGGCTTGCCGAGGTCCGCTCGGTGGCCGACCTCGTGCACGCGCCGAGCGGCACCGCCGTCCGCGTCGACATCACCATGAACGGCCCCGAGCTGGACGGGAAGAAGCACGTCGACCCGCTGCTCGCGCAGACCGCCGCCGTGCGGAAGGCCAACCCGGACCTGCGGGGTGGAGGAGACCGGATCTCCCTCCATCAGCAAGGGCGTCGACAAACTGCGCGGCGACGACCTCTCCCGCACCGAGGTGATCGCCCTGCCGGTCACCCTGATCACCCTGCTGCTGGTCTTCAGCTCCCTCGTGATGGCGCTCGTACCGCTGCTGCTCGCGCTCTCCTCGATCGCCGCGGCCATCGGCCTGTCCGTGCCGGCCTCGCACGTCTTCCCGGACACCGGCGTCGGCACCGACGTCATCCTGCTCATCGGGCCGGCCGTCGGCGTCGACTACACGCTCTTCCACCTCAAGCGCGAACGGGAGGAGTGGGCCCGGACCGGCGGACCGGCTCAGCTCGCGGGCCGTCGTCGCACTCGCCGCGGCCACGTCGGGACGGGCCGTCGTACTCTCCGGTCTCGCCGTCGCCATCTCCAGCGCCACGCTGTTCCTCGCGGACGACGTGATCTTCTCCTCGATATCTTCTCCTCGATCGCGACCGGCGCGATCGTCGTCACCCTGGTCGCCGTGCTCAGCTCACTGACCGTCCTGCCGGCCCTGCTCGCCGAGCTCGGCGAGCGAGCCGAGCGCCGCGCCGTGCGCATGGAGGCCCGGGCCGCGAAGCGCGGTAGGACCCTCCGGCCGCGGAAGCAGTCCAAGACCGGTGCCGGCCGCCTCACCAAGGCGGTGCTGGGCCTCGTCGGCAGGCGTCCCGCCGCCGCACTGACCGTCACCGTCATCGCCATGCTCGCCCTGGCCGCCCCGGTGCTCGGCCTGAAACTGACCGACATGGGCCGTCAGACACACTCACGCTCCATCGCGGCCATGCAGGTGTACGACCGCCTCAACGCGTCCTTCCCCGAGCTGAAGTCGACGCACCAGGTCCTCGTACGAGCCGACGCCGACCGCTCGCCCGAGGTGAGCGCCGCCCTGCGCGAGCTCGCGGCGGACGTCAAGGACGATGCCCGGCTGAGCGGAACCTCCCGGCTGTTCACCCCGCCGGACAAACGGATCACCCTGCTCCAGCTCCAGGTGCCGTACGGTGACCGGAGACGTCGCCCGCTACACCGACTACCCCACGCACCAGGAACAGAAGCTGCCGCTGATCATCGCAGGCCTGCTGCTCGTCACCTTCGTCGTGACGGTATGGGCGTTCCGCTCGCTGGTCCTCGGACTGGTCGGCGTACTGCTCAACCTCTTGTCGGCCGCCGCCTCGCTCGGCGTGCTGGTCCTCGTCTTCCAGGACACGTGGGCCGAGGGGCTGCTCGACTTCGACTCCACCCGTTCGATCGGCTCCCGGTGCCGCTGTTCCTGTTCGTCATCCTCTTCGGTTTGTCCATGGACTATCAGGTGTTCCTGATCAGCCGGGTGCGTGAGGCCGCCCTGAACGGGGTTGCGACCCGCAAGGCCGTGATCGACGGCATCGGCAGCTCGGCCGGACGTCCTGAACGCGGTGGCCGACGGTCTCTCCAACGCCGACATCGGCAAACGCCTGGTGATCGGCGAGGCGACGGTGAAGACCCACCTCCTGCGCGTCTTCGCCAAGCTGAACGTCAGCGACCGTACCCACGCGATGGTCGTGGCCCTGGAACGCGGACTGCTCGTACGCCCGGGCCGGGAGACGCCCTGAGGGCGGCCCTTCCTGGACCGGATTCCGGCCGACTCCCGGGTTGATGTGGCTGCCGGATCACTCCATCCTTGTACATATGGTGAAAATCCCGGGCGATGCGGGGCGGGTAACCACGGCCGGTGACGCCATGGTGGTGGTCGACGCGCACGGAGTCGTGACCGGCTGGAGCGAGGGCGCGCAGCTGCTGACCGGGTACGCCGCGGCGGAGGTCACCGGCCGACCGGTGTCGGACCTGCTGGACGGGGACCCGGACGAGGCCTGGCGGGCGCTGCGGGCGAACGGCGGCCACGGTGTGGTGGCCGTACGGCGCGAGGACGGGCGGCGGACCGAGCTGGCCCTGCGGGCGTACCCGCTCCAGGGCGAGGAGGGGAAGCCGGCCGGATACGTGATCACCGCGGCGCCGGACGGGCGGGGCCGTGACCTGGGAGAGCTCGCCTTCAAGCAGGCGTCGGTGTCGATGTCGGTCTTCGACACCGAACAGCGCTATCTGCGGATGAACGACACCGCCTGCCGGATCATGGGCGTCCAGGAGGCCGAGGTCCTGCACCGCTACTTCCCGGACACCGTCGAGAACGCGGAGCACAGCCGCGGCTTCTTCAACCATCTGCGCCAGGTGGTCGAGACCGGCCGCCCCGTCCATTACGAGAGCTGGACCCGGGCCCCCTCCGGAACGCGTATGCACGCCTGGAACATCGAGATGTGGCCGCTGCGGGCCCCCTCCGGACAGCTGCTCGGCGTCTCGCTGGCCGGTTACGACAGCACCGAGCAGTACCGGGCCCGGCAGCGGCTCGCCCTGCTGAGCAAGTCCGCCGCCGCCATCGGTACGACACTGGACGTGATCCACACCGCCCGTGAGCTGGCCCGGCTGGCGGTGCCCGAGCTGGCCGACTTCGTGAGCGTGGACCTGCTGGACTCGGTGGTCGAGGGTGAGGAGCCCACCGGCGGCCCGGTGGAAGCCGATGTGGAGCTGCGCCGGGTCGCGCACCACTCCCGTACCGCCGGGGCGCAGGAAGCGGCGATCGACCTGGGCCCGGCGGACGTCTACCCGTCCTCCTCCCCACCGGTCCGCGCCCTGGTCACCGGACACGCGGTGCTCACCAGGACCGGCGACCCGGACGTCGACGGATGGCTCAGCCGGCACGGCGCCCAGGCCGCCAAGCCGCACCAGGTGGACCGCCGGGACTTCTCACTGATGGCGGTACCGCTGGTGGCGCGCGGTACGACGCTGGGGGTGGCGGTCTTCGTGAGGCTGCTGACCGTCGAGAGTCCGGACCCCTTCGACCAGGACGACGTGTCGCTGGCGCAGGAGCTGGCCAGCCGCACGGCCGTCTGCGTGGACAACGCCCGCCGGTACGCCAAGGAGCGCACGACAGCGGTGGCCCTTCAGCGCAGTCTGCTGCCCCAGGCGATGGCGGGACAGGCGGCGGTCGAGTTCGCCTCCCGCTACCTTCCGGCGCTGTCGCGGGCGGGCGTCGGCGGCGACTGGTTCGATGTGATCCCGCTGTCCGGGACCCGGGTGGCGCTCGTCGTCGGCGATGTCGTCGGGCACGGCATCCACGCCTCCGTCACGATGGGCCGGCTCCGTACGGCGGTATGGACGCTGGCCGACGTCGACCTGCCCCCGGACGAGCTGCTCACCCACCTCGACGATCTGGTCGGGCATCTGGCGGCCGACGAGAGCCCGACGGGCGCGGAGATCGGCGCCACCTGTCTGTACGCGGTGTACGACCCGGTCTCCGGGCACTGCGCGGTCGCCACGGCCGGGCACCCGCCGCCCGCCGTGCTGTTCCCGGACGGCACCGTGAAGGTCGTCGAGGTGAGCGCGGGGCCGATGCTCGGGGTGGGCGGTCTCCCCTTCGAGGCCACCGAGCTGCACCTGCCGGAAGGCTCCGTCCTCGCCCTCTACACCGACGGTCTCTTCGAGGCCCGCCACCTGGACGCCGACGCGGGTACGGCCGTGCTGTGCAGCGCGCTGACGGTCCCCGCCGCGAATCTGGACGACGCGTGCGACAACGTGCTCCAGGTGCTGCTGCCGCAGCATCCCAAGGACGACGTGGCCCTGCTGCTGGCCCGCACCCGTACCCTGGACAGCGACGAGGTGGCGGTGTGGGACCTGCCCGCCGATCCGGCGGAGGTCGCCACCGCCCGGCAGTACGCGACCGAGCAGCTGACCCGCTGGGGGCTCGACGAGGTCGCGTTCGTCACCGAACTCGTCGTCAGCGAACTGGTCACCAACGCCATCCGCTACGGCGGCGCGCCCATCCAGCTCCGGCTCATCCGCGACCGCACCCTCATCTGCGAGGTCTCCGACGCCAGCAGCACCTCTCCCCATCTGCGCCGGGCCCGCACCTTCGACGAGGGCGGCCGCGGGCTGCTCCTCGTCGCCCAGCTCACCGACCGCTGGGGCTCCCGCACCACCGGCACCGGAAAAACGATCTGGGCCGAACAGGCACTGCCGTTCGAGTGATCGCGCCGACAGGGCCTAGGTCCAGTCGTCAAATTCCCGTCGTCCGCCCGGAGGGCGGGCCTCGCGGCGTCAGGTGCGTGCTCTCGGCGTGCCGGGCACAGGCCCTCGTACTGGATGTACTTGGGTCTGTGCCCGGTGCGGCGAGAGTGCGTGCATGGCGTCGCGGGGCAGACGGGAATGTGACGACAGGGCCTAGGACCTGTCGGGCGCTACTGGAAGTCGCAGCCGGGGTTGGGCGCGTCCTCCGAGAACGGCGAGCCGTGGGGCAGGACGTACAGCACGTCCAGGACGACGGGGACCGAGCCCTCGTTGCGGCCGATGTGCACATGGCCGGGGCCCGGGGGCTCGGTGATCGTACGGCCGGCCGGGTAGGTGCCGTCCTGCGCGCAGGTGGCATCGAAGTGGCTCAGGGTGCCCTTCTTCACGAGGCCGTACAAGGGACCGTCGTGGTAGTGCCAGCCGGTGCTCTGACCGGGCGGGATGGTGATCTCCCGGAGCGTGTAGTCCGTGTTCCCCACGGTGGTCCGATAGAGCACCGTCGCGGTGACACCGGGGCCGGCGGGAGTCGCGTACGCGGTCCCGGCGACCAGCGACATCGCGGACAGGCCGACGACCGCGGCGCCTGTCACTCCCGTACGCAGCACGGCACGGACAGCGGAAACCTCACGCGTCATCTCGTCCTCCCCCGTATGAACGCAACAGCCCGCCAACAGCAGGCCCGCGCACCATCATTGAACATCCAAGCCCCATGCGGAAGGTGCGATACCACCCAACTCACGCATCACGCGTCCAACTAGTGACGATGCGGCGACGACACCCTCGCGCCGGCCATCTCCGGCATATGCCCGCTCACTTGACGGCCGAGTGTGACACACGGTTGGCTCCGGCCCAACAAAAGTACGACAGTCGGTACACAACATCCCGACATCGCACCGATCTCACTCTCCCCGACCCGCCGCTGGGCCGCACAGCGAGGTGCCGCACCCATGAACATGTCCCCCACACCTCACCAATCCCCAAGAACTCCGCCCCGCGCCGCCGTCATCGCCGTCATCGCCGCGGGCTGCCTGCTCGCCGCCGGATGCTCCGGCTCCGGCGGATCGGACGACACGAACGACGCCTCGGCGGGGAAGGCGGGCACCGGCCGGATCAAGGTCGCCCTGATCACCCACGGCGCCCGCGGAGACGCGTTCTGGGAGCTGGTGCGCAAGGGCGCACAGGCGGCGGCCACCAAGGACAACATCGACCTGACGTACGCGAGCAACTCCGAGGCCACCGCCCAGGCGAGCCTGGTGCGGGACGCGATCCGCGACCGGGTGGACGGCATCGCGCTGACGCTGGCCAAGCCGGAGGCGATGCAGAGCGCGGTCAGCGCGGCCAAGGCGGCGGGGATACCCGTGGTCGGTCTCAACTCCGGGATCGACGCCTGGAAGTCCGAGGGCCTGCTGGAGTACTTCGGCCAGGACGAGAGCGTCGCGGGCCGGGCCACCGGCGACAAACTGGACGAGCTCAAGGCCAAGCACGCCCTCTGCGTCATCCACGAACAGGGCAACATCGCCCTGGAGGCCCGTTGTGCCGGGGTGAAGAAGACCTTCGGCGGCGAGACCGACCTGCTCTATGTGAACGGCACCGACATGGACGCGGTGGGCGCCGCCGTCACGGCCAGACTGCGCGCGGACCCGAGTGTCGACGAAGTCGTCATGCTGGGCGCGCAGTTCGCGCTCGCGGCGGTGAAGTCGGTGAAGGCGGCGGGCAGCAAGGCCCAGGTCGCCACCTTCGACGTCAACAGCGGTCTGGTGAAGTCCGTGCAGAGCGGGGACGTGCAGTTCGCGGTGGATCAACAGCCCTATCTCCAGGGCTATCTGGCCGTGGACTCGCTCTGGCTCTACCACTCCAACGGCAACTTCAGCGGCGGCGGAACCGCTCCCGTGCTCACCGGACCCGCGTTCGTCACCAAGGAGAACGTCTCCTCGGTCGCGAAGTTCGCAGGGAACGGAACCCGCTGAACCGCTGCCACCCACACAGGTGGCACCAAGGATTTCCGTCCCTCACGGTGCGTACGGTCACTTGTACGGATAGCATCCTGCGCACCCTCTCATCGCTGATCGCTCTAGGACGACGATGTCTCCACGGACCGGTGCCCGGCGCCGTCTCGGCTCCATACGTCTCTCCCTGATCATGCTGGCGCTGGTCCCCAGCGTCACCCTCGCCGCCATGTGGGGTGTGACGACGACGCAGATCTTCTCGGAGGGGCTGCGACTGCGCGAACAGACGGGGCTGAGCCGGTCGACGGGTGCCATGGGCACCGAGGCGACTCTCGCGCTGCAACAGGAGCGCAGTCTGTCGGCCGCCTGGCTGGCCTCGCCGTACGGTTCCCGGGCCGCCCTGGACCGGCAGCGCGGGCGCACGGACGTCGAGGTCGCGAAACTGGTCCGCCGGTCCGAGGACTTCAAGAACGCGCCCGCCCGGATCGGCGACCGGATGTACTCGGTCATCGCCTCGGTGGGAAGCCTGGAGTACTACCGGGGGCAGGTGGACCACCCCACCGACATCACCGCCCAGCAGGCCCTGGACCAGTACACCTCGATCATCGGCGACCAGATCCACGCCTTCCAGGAACTGTCCCAGGTCGACGACGGCGACCTCACCTCGCAGGCAGGGCCGCTGATCACGCTGGGGAACGCGGCGGAGCTGGTCGCCCAGGAGGACGCCCAGCTCGCGCTGGCCTGGCCCTCGGGCAAGCTCGACCAGCAGTCGTGGCAGCAGTTCGCCCAGCAGGTCGACGTCCGCCGCTGGGTCTTCCAGAGCCAGGTCCTCAACTCGCTGCACGGCACCGTGAAGGACCAGGTCGAACGGGTCCTCCAGAGCCAGGACTGGAAGACCCTGGAGACCGTCGAGGACCAGATCGTCGCGGCCCGGACGGTGCACGGTCAGGTGGCGAAGACGGTCGAACTGCCTGACGCGCACGCCCGCTGGAAGACCGCGCTCGGCAGGATCTCCGACCAGTACACGAACCTGATCCAGCAGCAGACCACGCAACTGCTCGACCGCAGCGCCGACAAGGCGCACAGCCTGCTGATCAAGGCGGCCGCGCTGAGCGCCGGCGGACTCGTCGCCCTGCTGGTGTGCGTCGTGATGTCCTGGCGCATCACCCGCTCCCTCTCCCGGCGGCTGCGCGGTCTCAGGATGGCCACGCTCAGCCTCGCCGAGGAACGGCTGCCCGACGTGGTCGCCCGGCTGAACCGGGGCGAGAAGGTCGACGTGGAGTCCGCCACCCCGCCCCTGGACTACGGCGAGGACGAACTCGGCCAGGTGGCCAAGGCGTTCAACACCGCGCAGCGCACGGCCGTGCACACCGCGGTGGAACTCGCCGACACCAGACGCGGCTTCCAGAAGGTGATCCTGGGCATCGCCCGGCAGAGCCAGAACCTGGTCAACCTTCAGCTCAGCAAGCTCGACGCGCTGGAACGCGAGCACCAGGACCCGGGGATCCTCAAGGGCCTGTACGAACTCGACTCCACCGCCAGCCAGCTCCGCCGCTACGAGGAGAACCTCGTCATCATCAGCGGCGAGCAGCCCCGGCGCAGCTGGACCGAACCGGTCGCGCTGATCGACATCCTGCGCAGCGCCGTCGGTGAGGTCGCCCAGTACCAGCGGGTGGAGGTGCACACCGACGACGAGGTGTACCTGAGCCCGCCCGCGGTGGCCGACGTCATCCATCTGCTGGCCGAGCTCATCGACAACGCGACCTCCTACTCCCCCGCGCCCAGTCCGGTGGGGGTGCGGGCCGCGATGGTGGCCAAGGGCCTGGCCGTCGAGATCGAGGACCGGGGGCTGGGCCTGTCCGAGGAGGACTACACCGCGTTCAACGCCCAGTTGGCCGTGGCCCCGCAGTTCGACGTGGTGGCACTCGCCGACGACCTGCGGCTCGGCATGTTCGTGATCGCGCGGCTCGCCACCCGGCACGGCATCGCCGTCACCCTGCGCTCCTCGCCGTACGGCGGTACCACCGCGATCGTGCTGATCCCGCACGACATCGTGGTCCGCGAGACCCCCGACTCCCCCGCCACGGACGGGGACACCGCGATACCGGCGGAGGTCGTGGCGGCGAAGGGCTCCGACGACGCCGCGGTCCCGGAGCGCCGGCCCCATGAACGTACGGAGGAGGCGCACCCCGCCGCCCGGGCCCACACGGCCGACTCCGCCGCGCCCCGCTCCGCCCCCGCTCCGGGCACCACCCGCCGCGACGGACTCACTCCGCTGCCGCGCCGGGTACCGCAGACCAGCCTGGCCACGGAGCTGCGGGAGGAGGCGGCGCCCTCCGAGGCCGATGACAAGGACGCCGCCGACCTCGCCGACTTCACCGCGGAACGCGCCGCCTCCTCACTCGCGGGCTTCCAGCGCGGAACGCTCCGGGCCCGCGACGACGAGGAGATGCCGTACGACCACGTGGGCCAGGAACCGTCGTACGACCACGGGGAGGACCCGGCCCCCACCCAGCCCGCAGACCGCTCGTGGACTCCGCCCGCCGACCGCTCGTGAAGGACAGAGAAATGACACGCCCCAGCACCGCCACACACAGCCAGCTCGACCAGCTGCTCACCGGACTGGTGGAACGGGTCGCCGATGTGAACCACGCCGTCGTGCTCTCCGAGGACGGACTGGTCGTCAGCAAGTCCACGGCGTTCGTCCGCGACGACGCCGAACGGCTGGCGGCGACCGCGTCCGGCCTGATGAGCCTCAGCAAGGGCGTCAGCATGGACTTCCGCGGCGGCCCGGTGCGCCAGGCGCTGATCGAGATGCGCGACAGCTATCTGATCCTCACCGCCGCGGGCCCCGGCGCCCATCTCGCCGTGCTCACCAACCAGGGCGCGGACGTCGGCGTGGTGGCGTACCAGATGAACATGCTGGTGAAGAAGATCGGCGAGCACCTCAGGGCAGCACCTCGTGCGGGCGTCGCCGCCGCGGCCGACAACGGCGAGTGAGGTGAGCGAAGGCGACGCGGCCGGCCGGCTGGTACGGCCGTTCACGCTGACCGGAGGACGCACCCGGCCCAGCCGCGCCGACTTCACCCTCATCACGTCGGTGACCGCGGTGGATCCGCCGCCCGAGGGCGCCACCCGGCCGCAGCCCGAGCACGCCCGGATCCTGCGGCTGTGCGCGAAGACGATCGTGGTGGCGGAACTCGCCGCCGAACTCGACCTGCCGGTGAGCGTGGTCGTGATCCTGCTCTGCGATCTGCTGGAGGCGGGCCGGATCACCCTCAGGGCTCCGCGTCTCGTCTCCCGTACCCCGGACCTGGACCTGCTGCAGAAAGTGAGGGACGGCCTTGGCCGGCTCTGACCCCGCCGCGAGCGGGACTTCGGCACCCGACGCACTCTCCGCTCCCGACGCGGTCAAGATTCTGATCGCCGGAGGGTTCGGCGTCGGCAAGACGACCATGGTCGGGGCGGTCAGCGAGATCGTCCCGCTGCGCACCGAGGAACCCCTCACCTCCGCCGGTCTGAACGTCGACGACCTCGACGGCATCGAGGAGAAGCGGGCCACCACCGTGGCCCTGGACTTCGGGCGGATCACCCTCAGCCCCGAACTGGTCCTGTACCTCTTCGGCACCCCGGGCCAGCAGCGGTTCTGGTTCATGTGGAACGACCTCGCCATCGGCGCCCTGGGCGCCGTGGTCCTCATCGACGTCCGCAGGCCGGAGTCCAGCTTCGCCGCCATCGACTTCTTCGAGCGGCGCGGCATCCCCTTCGTCGTCGGTGTCAACGGCTTCCACGGACAGCACCCGTACACCCCAGAGGAGATCCGCGACGCCCTGGCCCTGCCGGAACGGACCCCCGTGCTGCTCTGCGACGCCCGGGAGCGCGGGTCGTGCCGGGACGTACTGATCACTCTGATCGACGAGTTGATCGCTTCGTCCAGCCACAACTGACCTACGGAAAACGGCTGTTCACCGGTCTTCCTGTGACCCGCCAGGGCCCGGCTGTGCGGAAGCTGTGAGTTCCCTGATTCTCATCCTTCCCTCAGCGCGGGCTCAGCGACGGCCCAGATCCGGCCCGGATCGTCGGGGCCATGAACGAAACGAACGCGGGAGGCGTCCGGCAGCGGTCGGTCGAGATCGTGGTGCCGGTCCACAACGAGGCACACGTCCTCGGCGACAGCATCGGCCGCCTCCACGCCTACCTCGAAGCCTCATTCCCGTTCCCGTTCCGGATCACCGTCGCGGACAACGCGAGCACGGACGCCACCTGGCAGACAGCGACCGAGCTGACGGCCCGCCTTCCGCACGTCCACGCCGTCCGCCTGGAGGCCAAGGGCCGGGGCCGCGCGCTGAAGTACGTGTGGAGCCGGTCCGAGGCGGATGTGGTCGCGTACATGGACGTAGACCTGTCGACCCGACTCGACGGCTTCCTCCCGCTGGTCGCGCCCCTGCTGTCCGGTCACAGTGATCTGGCCATCGGCAGCCGGCTGCACCCCCAGGCGGCGGTGGTGCGCGGACCGAAGCGCGAGTTCATCTCCCGCTCCTACAACCTGCTGCTGAAGCTGGGGCTCGCGGCCCGCTTCTCGGACGCGCAGTGCGGCTTCAAGGCGGTGCGCACCGAGGTCTTCAGGGCGCTCGCCCCGCACATAGAGGACAACACCTGGTTCTTCGACACCGAGTTGCTGGTGCTGGCCGAGCGCAACCGGCTACGTATCCACGAGGTGCCGGTGGACTGGGTCGACGACCCCGACAGCCGGGTCGACATCGTCGCCACCGCCGTCGACGACCTCAAGGGCATGGGCCGGATGCAACGCCGGATCCTGACCGGCCGCACCCGCGTCACGCTGCCGCCCCGGGCCGGTACGGCGCACGTGACGGCCGCCGCCCACGGGGCCACCTCCGTGGCGCCCGGCCCCGGCGGGGGCGGGGATCGCGCGGGCGCCGAGCGTACGTCGCCCTCCGCGGGAGCCGAGCGTACGTCACCCCCCGCGGGAGCCGCCGCCCCGCCCGCCCGGACGAGAGCGGCTTGAGCGGGCCGCGCGGCCGCGGCAAGCGAGAGCTGCCGCGCCTCCCCGTCGCCGTCGCCGCGGTGGGCAGCGCCCTCGTCGGCCTCACTCCCCTGATCACCACGGTCGGCGCCGACCCCGGCGCCACCGCACCCGCTTCGCCCTGATGCGGCTCCGGGCCTTCCGCCCGTGTCGCACTCCCTCTCCCCGCTTGGAGCCCGCGTCATGACGACTCTCGCCCCACCGCCCACATCCTCACCGAGCAGCAAGCACCGGGCGGCGCCGCCCGCCCACGGCGGCTTCGTCGCCCGTGGCCGAAGGCTCTTCACCGGCCCCGCCGAGGACCCCCGCTGGACGCGCCCCGCCCTGTGGGCGGTCCTGCTCGCGGCGACGGCCCTGTACGCCTGGAACATCACCTCCATCAGCGGCAACAGCTTCTACAACGCGGCCGTCTACAGCGGCACCAAGAGCTGGAAGGCGTTCTTCTTCGGCGCGCTGGACTCCGGCAGCTTCATCACGGTCGACAAACCGCCGTTCGCCCTGTGGGTGATGGGGCTGTCCGCCCGCGCCTTCGGCTTCGGCACCTGGCAGTTGGCGCTGCCGATGGTCGCGGTGGGCACGGGCTCCGTGGCCCTGCTCCACCGCATGGTCAAGCGCGATTTCGGCCCGGTGGCGGCGACCGTCGCCGCGCTGGCACTGGCGCTGACCCCGATCACCGTCGCCATCAACCGGGACACCAACCCGGACCCGATCCTGGTCTTCCTGATGCTGCTCGGCGCCGCCGCGCTGATGAAGGCCGTGCGCACCGGCCGGCTGATGCCGCTTGTCTGGTCGGCGGTCGCGATCGGCTTCGCGTTCAACACCAAGATGATGCAGGCGTACGTCGTCCTGCCGGCCTTCTTCCTCGTCTTTCTGTGGGCCGCGCACGGCTCCCTGGGCCGCCGGATCCGCCACCTCGCCGTCGCCACGGTGGCCCTGGTCGTCTCCAGCGCCTGGTGGATGGTGGTCGTCGACCTGATCCCCGCCTCCTCCCGCCCCTACATCGGCGGTTCGACCGACAACACGGTCTGGGACCTGGTCATCGGCTACAACGGCTTCGGCCGTATCTTCGGCGCCAGTTCCTCGGTCGGCTCGGCGGGCAACGGTGCGAGTTTCGGCGGCAGCGCGGGCGTCTACCGGCTGTTCAACGAGATCATGGGCGGCCAGATCTCCTGGCTCATCCCCTTCGCGGCCATCGCCCTGATCGCGGGTCTGATCCTGCGCGGCCGGGCCCCGCGCACCGACGCCAAGCGTGCGGCGCTCATGCTCTGGGGCGGCTGGTTCGTCCTGCACTACCTGACCTTCGCCCTCGCCGAGGGCACGTTCCATCCGTACTACGTCACCGCCATGGCCCCCGGCATCGCGGCCCTGGCGGGTGCGGGCGGCGTGACCCTGTACCGGGCGTTCCGTGAGGGCTCGGCGGCCAGGTGGAGCTGGGTCCTGCCGGCCGCTGTCGCGGCGAGCGCGGCGTGGGCGATCGTGCTGCTCCAGCGGGTCTCGGGCTCCGGCACGCTGTACACCGTCGCGGAGATCGTGGTCGGCGTCGCGGGCACGGTCGCGGTGCTCGGGCTGCTCGCCGGACGCTTCATGCGACGGGGCAGGCTCATCGGCTTCGCCGCGCTGGCCGCGGTCGTCGCCCTGCTGGCAGGCCCCGCCGCGTACTCGGTCTCGGCGGCCACCTCCGCCACGAACGGCACCAACCCGACGGCCGGTCCCAGCACCGGTGGCGGCATGGGGGGCATGGGCGGGGGTCCGGGCGGCGCGAGCGGTTCGAGTCGTACGAGTGGTACCGGCGGCCGGTCCATGGGTGAGCCCCCGTCGGGCGGCGGCTCCGCGCCCTCGGGCTCCGGCACCCGGCCGAGCGGCAGCGGGACAGGCAGCAGCGAGACGGACGGTGGCCAGACAGGCAGCGGGCAGACAGGCGGTGGCCAGATGGGCGGAGGCGGCACCCAGGTGTCGTCCGAGATGATCACGTACCTGAAGAAGCACCAGGACGGGGCCACCTGGCTGCTGGCCGTGGCCACCGACCAGACCGCGTCCTCGATCATCCTGGAGTCCGGGCAGCCCGTCATCTCCATGGGCGGCTGGTCCGGCAGTGACAACGCCATGACCCTCGCCAAGCTCAAGAGCCTGGTGAAGTCCGGCAAGCTGCACTACATCATCGTCAGCAGCGACAACGGACAGGGCACGAACTCCGAGATCGCCACCTGGGTCAAGGCGCACGGCACGGCCGTCAAGTCCTCGGCGTACAGCTCCGGTTCCTCGTCCGCCACGTCCACAAGCACCAGCGGCCTGTACCGCCTGGACGCCTCCGACATCGACTGATCCAGCCATCCACCCCGGCAGGGGCGGCCCACCGGACATCCCCCACCGGTGGCCCGCCCCTCTTTTCCGTGACTCAGTCCCGGGCGAGGGTGGCCCGGGCTTCGCCCGCCGGGCGCCGTACGGCCGCGTCGCTCAGCTCCTTGACCCGGTCGGCGGGCACCGGAACACCCGGGGTCTCGAAGAACCAGCGCTGCGCCTCCTCCTGGCTCAGCCCCTCGGGCCGTGCCGCGAGGTAGGGCTGCACGTAGACCGGGGTGCCCGGCTCGCTGCGCCAGCTGTCGGCGAGCGTGCCGATGTCCACCGCGTCGTACCCGAGGACGTCCAGCAGCTCCGCCACCCGCGCCTTCGCGGCCGCGTCGTCACCGGCGAGGGGCAGGGCGCTGCGGTCGGGGGCGCCGGAGGGCCGGGCGGAGAGGAACAGGCGCCGGAAGTCGATGCTGTTGAACGCCTTGACCACCTGGGAGTCGGCCAGGTGGCGCTGGACCAGGGCGCTGGTGGTCGGCCCGCCCGCGTCCAGCTCGGCGATGTGGCCGTCGCGGTCCGGGTAGTAGTTCATGGTGTCGATCACGGTCCTGCCCGCGAGAGCCGCCGCGGGCAGCCGGTCGTAGGCTTTCAGCGGCACGGTCGCCACCACCAGGTCACCGGCTCGGGCGGCCTCCTCGGGGGTGGCCGCGCGCGCGTGCCCGCCGAGTTCGGCGACGAGGCCGGCGAGTGTCTCCGGTCCGCGCGAGTTGCTGAGTACGACGTCCAGTCCGGCCGCCACGGCGAGGCGGGCCAGCCCGCCGCCGATCATGCCGCTGCCGATGAGTCCAAGGGTCTTCGTCACGGTGTGGGGTCTCCCGGTGATGCGGTGTGAAGCAGATGAACAGTAGAGCCAATAGTGAATCTATACATCAATCATGAAACTCAGTGTCACACTAGCGTCCGCGGTTCACAATTGCGAGCGGGGAGCGAGCGGTACGATCCCGGGGTGAACGGAGCAACGCGTACGAGCACGAGGGACATCGCACGGGCCGCCATCCGGGCCGAGTTGGCCCAGGTGGCCTTCGAGCTGTTCCGTCGCGAGGGCTTCGAGAACGTCACCGTCAACGACCTGGCCGCGGCGGCCGGGGTGTCCCGCAGCACCTTCCTGCGCTACTTCGGCACCAAGGAGGACGCCGTCCTCGACGCGGTGGACGCCCAGGGCGGGCGGATCGCCGACGCGCTGCGCGCCCGCCCGGCCGGCGAGGACGACTGGACGGCGCTCCGACACGCCCTGGGCACGGTCGTCGAGCACCACCAACAGGACCCGGCCGGCGCGCTCGCCCTGTCCCGTCTGATCATGAAGACCCCCGCGCTGTGCGCGCGCAGCATGGAGAAGCAGAACGGCTGGCGCCCGGTCATCGCCGAGGCACTCGCCGGGCGCGCGGCCCCCGCGCGGTCCTCGACCCTTGGCCCGCTGGTGCGAGCCGCCGCCGCGGTCGACTGTCTCAACATCGCCGTCAACCACTGGACCGCCTCCGACGGCACCCTCGACCTCGACGATCTGATCGACGAGGCCTTCGCCGCACTCGCACCGCGGTAGGTCAGGTGCGCGGGATGAGGACTCTGTCGGCCCTGACGGCGGCCGTGGCCGGGGGCGAGCTGAGCGCGGCCGAGGCGATCGCGGGTGCGCTGGAGCGCCTCGACCGTACGGAGTCCGACGTACGGGCATGGGTACGGGTGGACCGGGACGGAGCGCTGGGCGCTGCCCGGGAGCTGGATGCCGTGCCGTCGGGCGGCCCGCTGCGCGGCGTCCCGGTCGGGGTCAAGGACATCATCGACGTCGCCGGTCTGCCCACCGAGTGCGGATCGCCGCTGCGCCGGGGCCGGATCGCCGAGGCCGACGCCCCGCTGGTCGCGCGCCTGCGGCGGCTCGGCGCCGTTCCCCTCGGCAAGACGGTCACCACCGAGTTCGCGTACTTCGCCCCCGGCCCCACGAGGAACCCGCACAACCTCGCCCACACGCCCGGTGGTTCCTCCAGCGGCTCCGCGGCCGCCGTCGCCACCGGCGTGGTCCCGCTGGCTCTCGGCAGCCAGACCGCGGGCTCGCTCACCCGGCCTGCGTCGTACTGCGGGGTCGCGGGCTTCGTGGTGCCGGCCGGGTGTTCCCTCGACACGACGGGGTTCGTGGGCCTGTCGCACAGCCTCGACGCGGTCGGACTGTTGACTCCGACGGTGGCCGATCTCCGGCTCGTGTACGGGGCGTTGACCGGCTCGGACCGGCTCTCCCGCCCTCCGGGAGCGCCGACGCGCCCGCGGCTGGCTGTGTGGTCGGGCGGCGAACTGGCCGAGATCTCACAGGACATGCGGGCGGCTCTGGTCCGCAGCGTCGAGAACGCCGTCGCGAACGGCGCCGTGCTCGTGGACGTCGACTGGCCCGCCCTCACCCCCCGCCTCGTCGCGGCACACGTCACGGTGATGGCGTACGAGGCCGCGCGGATGCTGGCCGAGGAGAGCACCCACCCGGACCGGTTGAGCGCACCGCTCAACGAACTCCTGGCGCACGGCCGCTCCCTCACCGCCGGGGACTACGAGCACGCGCGGTCCGTCGCGCGGCGGGAGCGCTCCACGGTGCTGGCTCTGCTCGGCGACGTGGACGCCGTGCTCGGCCCGGCCGCCCCGGGTGCCGCCCCGAAGGGCCTGACGGCCACCGGGTCTCCCGTCCTGAGCCGCCCTTGGCAGCTCCTCGGCCTCCCGGCCCTGACCGTACCGGGCCACCGGGACGCCCAGGGCATGCCCCTGGGCCTCCAACTCGTGGGCCACCCGGACCGCCTGGAAGGCCTGTTCTCCCTCGGCCACGCCGTCGAACGGGCCGCGCGGGCGAAGGGCTAGGCCCTGTCGTCACATTCCCGTCTGCCCCGCGACGCCATGCACGCGCCCCCAAGTTCTCGGCTTCGCTCGAGCAGAGGGGACCCCCATGACGCCGCAGGGCCCGCCCTCCGGGCGGACGACGGGAATGTGACGACAGCACCTGGCGCGCGGCGACCGCCGACGGCCGCCGATCAGAACGGCTCAGTCCTCGACGACCGCCGCGAAGGACACGTCCGCCGTGCCGACGGTGCCCCCGCGCCGCCCGGGTGCGCTCTCCCACTTCCAGTAGAGGTTGGTGTGCGCGATCACCTGCTCCGGCGGCGGCGCGCCGTACGCGCTGAGGTCCTCCGTCGTGTGTGCGTCACCGACCAACGTCACGTCGTACCCACGTACGAAGGCCCCGTGCAGGGTGGCGCGGATGCACGCGTCGGTCTGGGCGCCCGTGACGACGAGCCGGCCCACCCCGCGCTCGGCGAGCAACGCCTCGAGGTCGGTGTCCTCGAACGAGTCGCCGTAGTTCTTGTGGACGAGGGGCTCGGCGTCGCGGCGGACCAGTTCCGGCACGTACTGCCAGCGCTCGCTGTCCCGCTCCAACTGCTCGTCCGAGTGCTGCACCCACACCACCGGCACGTCCTGCGCGCGAGCCTTGCCGACCAGGGTGTCGATGTTCGCGACCACCTCGTCGCGCCGGTGCGCGCCCGCCACCACCCCGTTCTGGACGTCGATGACGAGCAGCGCGGTGTTCGGCCGATCGGGCAGAGTCGTCATGAGGGCCTCCGGTGTCTCGTCCGTCCCATCCATCTCACTCGGCAGGCCGAGCGCACCCCTCTTTCTACCTTTTCTTTCTGCCTTTCGACGGCCAAAGCGCCAACTGCCCAGTCCGCGGGGCAAGGAGCCCCTCACCCCCTTTGAGCGCTCGCCCGAAGGAGTTCCACCGCGCGGGAGCTCCGGCCGTGTCGCCCAGCCGCTGGTGCCCCTTCCCCTCCCGGACACCGGGCCGTCACACCGGGCGGGCACGTTCCCCCCGTCCCCCTCCGCTCTGCCTCTCCTTGTGTCCGTCCGCCGGTACCGCGGGCGTGACGTGGAAGGACGATGTGCGCCGTGTCCCCGCTCCCGCTCGACGATCTCCCCGTAGCGCGCCCCGCCCCGGTCCGGTCCCCCGCCGCACGCCTGACCCGTCTCACCCATCTCACCTATCTCACCCGTCTCACACTGACCCTGCTGCCGCTCCTGGCGATCGGAGCGTGGGCGGCGGTCGACTGGCGCGCGGTGAGCGAGGGCGCCGCCCGGCTGGCCGCCGCCGATCCCCGGTGGCTGCTGGCCGGGGTCTTCTTCACCTGCCTGGGCTGGGTGGCCGCCGCGTGCGTCCGGCAGGGCGCCTTGCCGGAGCGGCTGCCGCCCGGGCCGCTGCTCGCCTCTCAGTTCGCCGCGGGCGCCGCGAACCACATCCTTCCGGCGAGCATCGGCGCCCACGCCGTCACCCTGCGCTTCCTCCAACGCCGCGGCATACCCCTGGCCCGAGCCACTGCCTCGCTCGCCCTGTACTCACTGGTCAAGCCGCTGGCGAAGACAGTGGTGCTCGTCGTCTTCCTCGTGGCCTTCCCGGACGCACTACGGCTCGGCGACCTCGCCCCGGACACCTGGACGTTGCTCATGGCCGCCGGGGCCGCGGTGCTCGGTCTCGCCACCGCCGCCCTGCTCCTGACGGTCGTACGCCCGCTGCGCCGCCCGGCGCTCGGCTTCGTACGCACCGCCCTGACCGAGGCGCGGACCCTGCACACCCGGCCCAGCCGCGTCCTCGCCCTGTGGGGCGGGTCGGCTGCCGCCCCGGTGCTCCAGGGGAGCGTGATCGCCTCGGTCGGGTTCTCGCTCGGGCTGCCGCTGTCCTGGGCTCAGGTGGTCCTCGCGCTGCTGCTCGCCAGTACCGCCGTCGGCGCGGTGCCCGCCCCGGGCGGCATCGGTCCGGTCGACGCGGCCATGGTCTTCACCATGGCCGCGTTCGGCGCCCCCGTGTCCCTGTCCACCGCGACCGTCATCGGCTACCGCGTCCTGACCGTCTGGATCCCCCTGCTCCCCGGCGCCCTCGTCCTCTCGGCGCTCGTCCATCGCAAGGTGCTGTGAGCCTCAGCCCTCGTCCGGCCCTCCGGGCAAAGGCCCGTTCCGTATGGTGACCGACCTTCACGAACCTTGGGCCGTCGGGACGCCATTGGCGGCCAGCTCGTCAATGAACTCGGCGACGTCGGCAAGGGCCTGCGCCTCATCGATGACCTCCGACGGGGTCCATCCGTGCTCGACCGTCCGCCCCTCGAAGGAGGCGAAGTCCGCCGCAGCGGCGACCACTTCCACGTCCAGCCGGATCGTGCGGGCGATGAGCCCGCTCACATGCCCGGACACGTATTCCGCCCTCTTTTACGATCGACAATCGTCATCACGTTCGATCTGGAGAGCAGCCTATAAACAGGGCTTGCCGAGATCGACTCCGCCTGGGGCGGCTACACCCACCACACGGACTCGTGGATCTTCCGTGAGGTCTTCCGGCACACCACGGGTCGGGTCCCCGACGAGGCCGAGACCCAGCGGTTCGCCGACCGGCTGCACGAACGCTTCCTGGCCGTCACCGATGGCGACGGCGTCGAGCAGATCCCCTGCGCGGCCGCCTTCCTGCGGGCACTGGCCGCGTCCGACGAGTACACCGTGGCGTTCGCGACCGGCGGGATGCGCGAGGTCACCGCCGCCAAGCCGGCGCCGCTGGACGCGGCCGGTTCCGGTGTCCACCGCCAGCGACCACACCTTGCGCGAGCACGTGGTCCGTGAGGCCATCCACCAGGCGGGCGACGGGTTCGACCGAGTCGTCTCCGTGGGCGACGGGCCGTGGGACGTACGAGCGGCGGTGGCCACCGGCAGTCAGTTCATCGGGATCGGTGGGTCCACGGCGCCCTTCGGCGCCTGGTTCCCGCACACGCACCTGTACGGCTCCTTCGACGAGATCGACCCCGCCGCCGACTTCAGCCTCACCCCGCCCGTGGGGCAGGTCGCCGCCGAGCCGGACGCGGACAAGGCGTTCGCCGCCCGCCCGGCGTCCTGCGACTGCTGGAACTGACCGCACGTCCACTCTCCGGCCTGCTCGGCCACCACACGGCACAGTTGCTCGAAACGGCCCGTGCTCGTGAGACTCTCCGAGGGCAGCCGGACGCCGAACTCCTCCTCCACGGCGAGCACGATCCGGACCTGCCCCGGCGAATCCCAGCCCGGTGTGAGCCCGACCCCACCGTTGCGCACGTCCACTTCGGACCCCAGGACTCTGCGCACCGCCGCCTCGACGCATGGCGAGACGAAACGACATCCGCGTTCATGTTGTACGACACGGCTTGTGCGGTCGGCGAGCAACTTGCCGGAGTCCTGGGCTCGTTGGCAGGCAAGACACGGATTCCGGCCTCCGGCTCAGCCCTCGTCCGGAGCCAACCGCAGCGAGATGCTGTTGATGCAGTACCGCTGGTCGGTCGGCGTCGAGTAGCCCTCGCCCTCGAAGACATGGCCGAGGTGCGACCCACAGCGAGCGCACCGCACTTCCGTGCGGACCATCCCGTGGGAGCGGTCCGCGATCAGTTCGACCGCGTCGGAGTCCTTCGGGTCGTGGAAGGACGGCCAACCGCGCCACATTCACAACAAGACCCTCATGGGTCCCAGCAGCCCCAGGCGGAACGGGCATGCCCCTCCGCCCACGGATCGTGCGGGACCCGCCCGCAAAGCCGACGCGCCCGACCTGCGCGGCAGCCGGCCGGGGTGGGACCGTGATCGCCGGCGAGGCCCCGTCAGGTACGTGCATACGCGGGTTAGGTGTCCCGGCCCACCCTCAGGCTGCCGACGGCACGTTCCAGTTCGGCGATGCGGTCGGCGAGCTCGGCCGACTGGGTTCCTTCGGCGTCGCGCAGTTGCAGCTCGATCTGGGCGAGCCGCTCGGTGATCTCCGCCAGCCGCTCGCCGCCGTCCGCCACCGCACCGGTGCCCGTGGTCCCTCCTCTCGGCTTGTCAAGGGCATCTCCCGTGGATTCCGCCGACTCTGAGGATCCCACTGGTCCCGTCGATTCCGCGGGCGTCCTCTCGCCGACCAGCAGCCGCCGCAGCTGCTCCGCTTGTGCGGCGAGCTGGCGGTTCTTGCGGTGCAGGTCCAGGAAGACGTTGACCTTCGTGCGCAGCAGCCACGGGTCGAAGGGTTTGGTCAGGAAGTCGGCGGCTCCGATCGCGTATCCCCGGTAGATGTAGTCCGTGTCAGCGTCGGTTCCGGTCAGCAGGATGATGGGAACGTCCTTGGTCTGGTCCAGGCGCTTGATGCTGGCGGCGGTCTCGAAGCCGTCCATGCCGGGCATCAGAACATCGAGCAGCACGACCGCGAACTCCTGGCGCAGCATCGCCTTGAGGGCCTCCTCTCCAGAGCGGGCGCGTACCAGCCGCTGGTCGAGTGAGCCGAGTACGGCCTCCAGCGCTACCAGGTTCTCCTCCATGTCGTCGACGATGAGGATGTTGGCCTTCTCGGGTGTGGTCGGGCTCATGGCTTCCGCCTCGGCGGGATTTTTTCGTCCTGCTCGACGGTGTGTGGTTCTTCCGCGGTTCTTGGCTCCGGTGCCGGGAGGGCGTCCTGCGGGTCGAGGAGGTCGCAGATGACCGTCAGCAGGCGGTCCACGTCCACGGGCTTGGGGACGTAGTCGGAGGCGCCGCTGTCGATCGCCTTCTCGCGGTCGCCCGGCATGGCCTTGGCGGTGAGCGCGATGATCGGCAAGTCGGCGAGGTGGGGCGTGTGCCGGATGACCTGGATCGCCTCGTATCCGTCCATTTCCGGCATCATGATGTCCATCAGGACCAGCGACATGTCGGGACACCGGTCGAGGACCTCGATGCCTTCGCGGCCGTTCTCGGCGTACTTCACGGTGATGCCGACGCGGCCCAGCACATGGGTGAGCGCGAAGACGTTCCGGATGTCGTCGTCGACGATGAGGATGTGGCGCCCTGCCAGCACGCGGCCGGGGCGCCCGCTCAGCCACTCCTTGAGCCGTGTCGTCTCCGGCCAGGCGTCGTCGCGGCCGTCGGCGCCCTCCGGAGTTCCCCTGCCGATCAGACTGTCCGCGCTGCCGAAGACGCCGCTCGGCGCGTAGTCGGCAGCGGACGGCGACGGTCCGGCCTGTCCGAGGAGCGCAGCGGGGGTGGTGGCGCCCGTGGTCCGCGGCGCCGCCGGGTCGGGCTCGGGAGGGACGCCGGGGTGGCGTGAGGGAACGTAGAGGGTGAAGAGGGATCCGACGCCCAGTTCGCTCTCGGCGACGATCCGGCCGCCGAGCAGCCCGGCGATCTCGCGGCTGATGGACAGCCCGAGCCCGGTGCCCCCGTACTTGCGGCTGGTAGTGCCGTCGGTCTGTTGGAACGCGTCGAAGATCACCGATAGTTTCTCGGGCGGGATGCCGATGCCGGTGTCCTTGACCGAGAACGCGATGACGGTCTCGGCGTTCCGCAGCACCTGGTCCTCGAACTTCCTTCCCGGCACGCGCTCGACGCGCAGTTCCACGCCGCCGGACGAGGTGAACTTCACCGCGTTGGACAGCAGGTTGCGCAGGATCTGCTGGAGACGCTGCTCGTCCGAGAGCAGCTCACTCGGCACGTTCTCGCCGACCGTGACCTCGAAGGTCAGGCCTTTGTCGAGGGTCAGCGGGCGGAACGTGGCCTGCACGTATTCCAGCAGCTTGACCAGCGGCAAGGCCTTCGGGCGCACATCCATCCGGCCCGCCTCGATCTTCGACAGGTCGAGGATGTCGTTGATCAGCTGGAGCAGGTCGGAGCCTGCACGGTGGATGGTGGCCGCGAACTGCACCTCCTGGTCGGACAGCCTGTCGTCCGGGTTGTCGGCGAGCAACTGCGCCAGGATCAGCAGCGAGTTGAGGGGGGTGCGCAGCTCGTGCGACATGTTGGCCAGAAACTCGGACTTGTACTGCGAGGAGGTGGCGAGCAGGGCGGCCTTCTCCTCCAGCGCGGCATTGGACCGCTGAAGCTCGTCCGAGCGCTTACGCAGCTCGGTGGTGAGGCGTTGGGACTCCGAGAGCAGGGACTCAGTGCGGGAGTTGGCGATGATGGTGTTGATGGAGACGCCGATGGTGGTGACGAACTGGTCGATGAAGGCGAGGTGTACGTCGCTGAATTTACTGAACGAGGCCAGCTCGATCACTCCGAGTACCTGGTCCTCGAAGAGGATCGGCAGGATGACGACGTTGGCCGGGAGTGCGGCGCCGAGCCCGGAGTTGATGGTGATGTAGTCCGCGGGGACGTCCGCGATGAGGATGCGCTTCTTCTCCAGGGCGGCCTGGGTGATCAGCCCGCGGCCCGGGGTCCCGGAGTCGAGCAGCGGGCCGCTCCCGCTGGCCGCGTCGGTACCGTAGCCGGCGATGAACTGAAGCCCCTCGCCCGGCCTGGCGGCCGCCTCGGTCAGGAAGAACGCCCCGAACTGCGCGTTCACCAGGGGTGTCAGCTCGCGCAGGATCAGGTCGGCGACCTCGACGAGATCGCGGTGGCCCTGCATGAGGCCGGCGATGCGGGCGAGGTTGGACTCCAGCCAGTCCTTGGCGCGGGTGGTCTCGCGGAGGTTGGCCACCATGAGGTTGACGTTGTTCTTCAGCTCGGCGACCTCGCCCTGTGCCTCGACCGAGATGGCTCGGGACATGTCGCCCTGGGTGACAGCGCTGGCGACCTCGGCGATCGCGCGGACCTGGGTGGTGAGGTTGGAGGCAAGTTCGTTGACGTTGGTGGTCAGCCGCTTCCACGTTCCGTAGACGCCCTCGACGCGGGCCTGGCCGCCCAGTTGCCCCTCGCTGCCGACCTCGCGGGCGACACGGGTGACCTCGGAGGAGAACGAGGAGAGCGTGTCGACCATCGTGTTGATGGTGGTCTTCAGCTCCAGGATCTCGCCGCGGGCGTCGACATCGATCTTCTTCGACAGGTCGCCGTTCGCGACGGCCGTGGTCACCTGCGCGATGTTGCGGACCTGCGAAGTGAGGTTCAGCGCCATGAAGTTGACGTTGTCGGTGAGGTCCTTCCACACCCCGGAGACACCACGGACCTGCGCCTGGCCGCCCAGGTTCCCCTCGGTGCCGACCTCGCGGGCGACGCGCGTGACCTCGTCCGCGAACGCCGAGAGCTGGTCGACCATCGTGTTGATCGTCGATTTAAGCTCCAGGATCTCGCCCTTCGCCTCCACCGTGATCGTCTTGCCGAGGTCGCCCTGTGCGACGGCGGTGGCGACCTGGGCAATGTTGCGGACCTGGGAGGTCAGGTTGTCGGCCATGAAGTTGACGTTGTCGGTGAGGTCCTTCCACACCCCGGAGACACCGCGGACCTGCGCGCGTCCGCCGAGCCGCCCCTCGGTGCCGACCTCGCGGGCGACGCGCGTGACTTCGTCCGCGAACGCCAACAGCTGGTCGACCATGGTGTTCACGGTGCTCTTGAGCTGCAGGATCTCGCCCCTTGCGTCCACGGTGATCTTCTGGCTGAGATCGCCGTTGGCGACGGCGGTGGTCACCTGGGCGATGTTGCGGACCTGCGAGGTGAGGTTCGAGGCCATGAAGTTGACGTTGTCGGTGAGGTCCTTCCACACCCCGGATACGCCGGGCACCTGAGCACGTCCGCCCAGTTGCCCTTCCGTGCCGACCTCGCGGGCGACGCGCGTGACCTCGTCCGCGAACGCCCGAAGCTGGTCCACCATCGTGTTCACGGTGAGCTTCAGCTCCAGCAGTTCGCCGGTCGCCTCGACCGTCACCTGCTGGGTCAGGTCGCCGCGCGCCACCGCCGTCGTCACTACCGCGATGTCGCGCACCTGTGCCGTCAACCGCGCGGCCATGGTATTGACGGCCTCGGTGACGTAACGCCAGTCGCCCGACAGGCCCTGCGCCGTGGCCCGTCCGCCGAGCCGCCCCTCGGTCCCGACCTCACGTGCGACCCGGGTCACCTCGCCCGTGAACAGGGACAGCTGGTCGACCATCCGGTTCACCACGCGCCCCAGGCGCCGCAGGTCACCGCGGAGTTGGCGGTTGCCGTCGCGCAGATCCACCCGCTGCGTCAGATCACCGGCCGCGACCGCGACCAGCACCCGCGTCGCGTTCGCGACCGGAGCCACCAACGCCTCCACGAGCTGGTTCGTCGCGTCCACGCTCGTCGCCCATGCCCCCTGCCCGGGGCTCGCTGCGATCCGCTCGTCCAGTCTGCCCTGCCGCACGACCTCGCGGCGCACCCGCTGGAGCTCCGCAGCCAGATGCGCGTTCCGCGCGCCGATCTGGTTGAGCACCCCCGCCATCTCGGCCAGGACGCCTTCATGCACACCCTCCACACGGACGGTGAAATCGCCGTCACGCAACGAATTCATCGCCCCGAGCAACGGCCACAGCTCGGCGGTGCGCACCCACTGCCCGTCCGGGGCGGAGCCCGGCCGGTCGACGGATTCCGGGGAGTGTGGGGCGGGGGAAGCGGGAGGCGGGGCCGAGTCGAGTGTCATGGCAGCCCACTCTCAGCAATCGGATCATATGGGTGGTTTATCGTAAAATACGTCACATAGGTGGAGTTTATCGTCACTGGAAACGTCATGGAGTCGCCCGTGGGGTCATTGCCCTCCCATCCGCGTGAGTTCGTCTCGCGGACGACCCTGCCCGCCGACGACTCCGCGGCCTCCGCGGCACGCGGGTTCGTACGCGCCGTGCTCGCCGAATGGACCGACCCGGCGATTCCCGCCTCACCGAAGATCACCGGCCGGCTCGTCGACGACGCCCTCCTGCTGGTCAGCGAGCTCGTCACCAACGCGGTCGTGCACGCCGGTACCACGATCGAGGTCGTCTGCCGCCTGGAGGCGGGGCACGGCCCGCCCGCCTCGTCCCCCCTCGACGTGGACGAGCCTGTCGGGGTCGTCATCGAGGTGGCGGACCGCCACCCCTCCCGCGTGGTGCGCGGCGGGAAGGACGCATGGCGCGAGCGGTACGGCCGCGGACTCCAGGTCGTCGGCGCACGGGCCGAATCGTGGGGCGTGACGTACCGGCGCGCCCAGAAGACCGTGTGGTTCCGGCTGGAGACCACGGCCGAGGAGCCCGAGACTGCCGGCGGCCCCTTCGACGGGGCGTCCCACCGCGAGCCGTACGCCGAAGAGATCCTCGCGACCGCCCCGCCGCACGACCGCCGCGACGGCACCGCCGAGTGGGTCGACCGCGGAGGGCCGTCGTTCCTCGCCGAGGTCAGCGAGCTCCTCGCCGGCCAGCTCGACCAGGACATGGTCGCCGCTCTGGCCGGGCAGCTGCTGGTGCCCAGGCTCGCCGACTGGTGCGGCGTGTGGCTGTCCACCGAGAACGGCGGGATGCGGCTCTCCTGCGTCTGGCACGCGGACGAACGGTGCATCGAGGCGCTACGCCTCGTGCTGGAGAAGGACCCGCCGCCCGCCAGGCTCGGCACGACCGGTATCCCCTGGCCCTGGCCAAAGGGCCCGGACACGGGCGGCGCGGGCGGCTCCGCGATCGCCTTCCCTCTGGTCACGGGTAGCCGCTGCCACGGCGTGCTATTGCTCGGCCGGGCGGGACTGCTGCAGATGACCGACGGTGTCGTGCGGCTCGCGGAGGACGTGGCGCGGCGTGTCGCCCAGGCGGTGGTCACGGCCCGCCGGTACACCCGGCAGACCACCATCAGCCGGGCGCTCCAGCGCAGGCAGCTGCCCGCCTTCCTCGCCAGCATCCCGGGTGTCGACACGGCGATCATCTACGAGCCGCACGGCCAGGGCCAGACCGTCGGCGGCGACTTCTACGACCTGTTCCCGATGGGAGACGGCCGCTGGGGCTTCCTGCTCGGCGACGTGTGCGGCCACGACCCGGAGGCGATGTCCGTCACCGGCCTGGCCCGGCACCTGGTGCGGCTGCTGGCCCGCGAGGGCCACGGCGTCGCATCAGTGCTCGGCAGGCTGAACGTCGCGATGGCGGAGGAGAGCGCTGAGGCCGTGGCGCTCAGCGGCGAGCAGGCCCGGCCCCGCTTCCTGAGCCTGCTCTACGGTGAGCTGGAGCCCGACCCGGTCGCGGGCGGCGCGCACTGCACGCTCGCCAGCGCCGGGCACCCGCTGCCGCTGCGGCTGTCCGTCGACGGCTCGGTGGCGCCCGTAGCGGACCCGCAGATGCTGCTCGGAATCGGCGAGGGCATCCAGTTCCACGCCAACTCCTTCGACCTCGTGCCGGGCGAGACGCTTCTCTGTGTGACCGACGGCGTGACCGAACGCCGCAGCGGGAACCGGCAGTTGGACGATGACGACGGCCTGTCCGAGCTGCTGCGGGGCTGCGTGGGGCTGAGCGCCAAGGCCGTCGCGGAACGCGTACGGCAGGTGGCGCACGACTTCGACACCGGGCCGGTCGACGACGACCTCGCGGTGCTGGTACTCGAGGCGCTCCCGATGCCCGCACCGGTGCCGGGGGCCGCTCGGGTGCGGCGCCGGGGATGAGGCCGCCACCGGACCACTGCCGGACACTCGGCCAAGGCCGGACGCCAGCCCTGTCCCGCTCGGACAGATGGGGGTTCCCCCGAAAAGTGCACACCGTTTCACGTTCGGCGACTTCGACGCGAAGATCAACGGACGGACGCCGCCTCGCTTGCCCCGCACGCCCAGCAGCTGGTCGACGACGTCGCCGCGCTGAAGAAGGACTTCTGCCGCCAGGACTTCGACCCGAACGACCTCCCGCTGCGCACCCACGAGATCCTCGAGAACACCCTGCAGCAAGAACTCACCGGCGCCGCCGACTACGGCGGCGGAACCTGGCCGGCCCCCACCGAGGCCAACATCAACGGCACCAAGGAACTCCTCGGCCTGCTGGGCCCTTGATGCACGCTCCACCGGCGGCGGCTACTTCTTCGCCCTCCCGGGCGTGAAGGACCGCTCCGACGGACTCGGTCCCCGCTTGCTGAACAGCTGAACAAACGTTCACGACAGAGCCTGCTCTGCCCAGATGATCTTGCCGGAGGGCATGTAGCGAGTTCCCCACTGCTCGGTGATCTGGGCGACGATGAAAAGGCCGCGGCCGCCCTCGTCGTCGTTGGCGGCGTGGCGGAGGTGGGGTGAGGTGTGCCCGGTGTCGGAGACCTCGCAGATGAGGCTCTGGTCGCGGATGAGCCGGACATGGATCGGTCCGGCTGCGTGACGGATGGCATTGGTGACCAGCTCGCTGACGATCAGTTCGGTGGTGAACGACAGGTCTTCGAGTCCCCACTCGGCCAGTTGGCCCGTGGTCGCCGCACGGGCGTCGCCGACCGTCGCCGGGTCGGCGTCCAGCTCCCACACCGCCGTCCGGTGCTCATCGAGCATCTGCGTGCGTACGAGGAGCAGGGCGGCGTCATCGCCCACGGGCCCGGGCAGCAACGTCGCCACCGCACGGTCGCAGAGCTCCTCCAGGGGAAGCCGGTGCTGGGCGAGAATGCCGGCGAGCAGGCCGAGCCCCACGTCGGTGCCATTGTCGGGGGCTTGGACAAGGCCGTCGGTGAAGAGGGCGATGAGGCTGCCCGCGGGTAGCTGGAATTCTGCGCTCTGGAAGGGCCGGCCACCCAGCCCCAGGGGTGGGCCCGGCGGGAGTTCCGGATAGGTGACGGCGCCGTTGTCCGGGCTCACGACAGCGGGTGGCAAGTGGCCCGCACGCGCCATGCTGCACAGCCCGGACACCGGGTCGTACACCGCGTACAGACAGGTCACCCCGAGGGCCTCGGCACCCTCGGAGCCGGTGCTGTCCCCGCCGTGCACACTCGCTTGTTCCTTGGCGTTCTGCCCGACCACGTCGTCCAGGTGCGCGAGAAGCTCGTCCGGAGGAAAGTCCAGCCGGGCGAGGACGCGGACGCTCGTACGGAGACGTCCCATGGTGACGGCAGCGTGCAATCCGTGGCCGAGCACCTCGCCGACGACCAGGCCGACACGGGAACCCGACAACGGAATGAGATCGAACCAGTCACCGCCGACCCCGGACCGGCTGTCGGCGGGCACGTAGCGGCTCGTCGGCTCGACAGCCGTCTGCGGCGGCAGGCTACGGGGCAGCAGGCTTCGTTGGAGCCTGAGGGAAGCGGCGTAACCACGCGTAGTGACCAGCATCAGCACGACGCCGAGCAGCAGGGCTCCGAGCCCCACGACGGTCACTCCGCCCGTCCGTCCGATGAAGGGCAGGTCGATGGAGGTGGCGCCGTAGTCGGGGTCGGCATAGACGACGAAGGCGGCGTAGTAGAAGAAGTAGAACATCATCAACCCGCCCAGACCCGGCAGCAGGCCCTTGAACAGGAAGTCCCGGGAGCTGCGGGTGAGCACCTTGCGGTAGTACCAGACACAGGCGAAACCGGTGAGGCCGTAGTAGAACGCGATCGCGAGGCCGACCGATTCGATGGAGTCGGCCAGGACGTTGCGGCTGATCGTCGTCAACAGGATGAGGAAGCCGATGGAGACCAGGCCCACGCCGACCGTCGACCAGGTCGGGGTGAGGAATCTGCGGTGGACCCGGGCGAGGCGGGAGGGGATGGCCTTGTGTGCGGCCATGGAGAAGACGGTCCGGGCCAGGGGCAGGATCGTGGTCTGGGTGGAGGCGACCGCGGAGGTCAGCACCATGAAGATCAGTAGCTTGCTGAAGAACCAGCCCGGGCCCTGGCTGCCGAAGACGGCGTTGCCCAGGCCCGAGAGCACATCCCCGGAGTTGTTCGTGTTGCCCAGCCCGATGCCC
Organism: Streptomyces sp. NPDC058086; assembly: GCF_042885015.1. Lineage (NCBI taxonomy): Bacteria > Bacillati > Actinomycetota > Actinomycetes > Kitasatosporales > Streptomycetaceae > Streptomyces > Streptomyces sp. NPDC058086. Next base: position 98,360 of record NZ_JBHVST010000031.1, read on the forward strand.
TCGGTGCCGACTCCGGCGAACGCTTGCGCCGAGGTGGAGACCAGGCCGTAGACGATCAGCAGCAGCACGGTGGAGATGACCGCCGCACGCCCGGGGGTGCGCGTACTGTCGGCGGTCTCCTCGTTGACGGTGACAGCGGTGTCCCAGCCCCAGTAGATGAAGACGGCGGCGAGGACGCCGGCGGTCAGTGCTCTGGCCGAGTCCACGTGGAGGGGGTTGAACCAGGAAGCGGAGACGTGGATCGCGGTCGGAGGCGGGCTGACGTAGACCTTGACCAGGGCCGTGACGGCGAACAGGACCAGCATCGCCACCTCGGTGCACAGCAGCCAGCGCTGAAGGGTGGCCGAGACCTCGATGCCGACGTAGCAGACCGCGGTCGTCACGATGATCCAGATGACGCCCGCGACGGTGGTCCACATCCTGCTGTCCGCGAGTGAGTCGAAGCCCAGGAGCCGGAAGCCGTAGATGCCGGCGATCTCTGCGAGGTTCGCCATGACGATGACGTCGGCGACGATGATGCCCCAGCCGCCCATCCAGCCCGTGCGCGGACCGAAGGCGCGGGTGGCCCAGGTGAAGGCCGTCCCGCAGTCGGCGTCGCTCGTGTTGAGCTCCTTGTAGGCGTAGGCGATCAGCAGCATGGGGATGAAGGCCAGCATCGTGATGATCGGGGCCTGCAGCCCGACCCCCGCCACAATGAGGCCGAGTGTGGCCGCCAGGCTGTACGCCGGGGCGGCGGAAGCCAGTCCGATGACTACGGAGGAGAACAGCCCCAGGGCGTCGGTTTTCAGCCCCTTCTTACCGGCGGCCGAGCCAGGCGCAAGCGGCGCGACGGACTCTGCGGGACCACCGAAGAGCTTCACATCTGATTCCAACTCCGCGGCTCGCTCGCGCGCAACACGGGCTTTCCGTGGTGGCGGCCCGCGTGCCTGGTGGGCATGCGGCGGATGGCGATGAGGGCGGCATCGTCGAGGCGTCCTCCGGTGCGGGCAAGCAGATCGCGCCGCAGGTGGTGGAGAAGGCTCTCGGGAGTGTTGTCGGTCCACCCGGCGGCGCGTTCGGCGAACGAGCAGAAGGTGCCGTGCCCAGGGCTGAGTAGCAGGGGTGCCAGGTGGCCGCAGTCGGTCATCCGGGTGGCGGGGTCCCCCTCGGGGAACTCCATGAGCAGGGCGGTGACGAAGCGCTCCCCGGCCTCCTCCGGTTCGAAGTCGGCCAGGTAGCGGCTGATGCTCTTCTCCAGCGCGCCGGCCGGCGCGGGCAGAGTCGTGTTCTGGTGGGCGGCCTCACGGAAGGCGCCGAGCAGGAGGGCGGCCTCTGCGATGGCGGCCAGGCCCTTGCCCCTCGCGTCGCCGATCATCGCGCCTGCCCGTCCTCGGTGCGGGTGGCGGCATACAGGTCGCCACCGATCTGGTCCTCGTCCTCGGCCGCCAGGTACAGGCAGGCAACCTGAAGTAGGCCCGGCCGGTCCGCCGGGACCAGGATGTCCACCACCGTGATCACCACGATGAGCACAACCGGGATCACGAGCAGCGCATGGCCCGATTGCCACGGCTGCCTCAGATCGGCAAGGCGCTGCCGAAAACCCACATCTTCCACAGTGCACCGTCCGGGGGGCGGCTGACGAGCGCGGGGTACGGCGCCTGTCTCGGCGCGCGACCGTCACTCCGCGTACGTGCCTCGACCGAAAGGTCTGGACAGCAATAGGCCCCAGGCGACTGGCAGAGCAAGTGACCGTTGTCGACGAGACATGAGAAACGCGACGCGCGGACGGAGGTGGCGGCGCTCCGGCCGGTCGCCGCGTACTGATCGCCGGCGCGTTGCCGGCGCTGTTCCTGGCGCCCGCCCACTCCACCTGACGTGCTGCACCCGTAGTCCCGGCTCTATGAGCTGATCCGCGAGGAGAGATCCGCGATGCCTGCCGTTCACCGGCCCCCACGCCGCACCCCGGACCGTGCCTGCACCGGCACGGCCGCGGTCGGGATCGGCGCCGTTGTCCTGGTCATCGTCTGCTGCGCCTGTCCCGCTGCCCCGGCATATCTCTGTCGACCGTCATTGTCCGTTCTGAAGGGCACGCTTGGGGCACGGCATGGCCGGAGGCACGCCCGGTCGGAGCGTGTGGTCCTTGTTGCGCCGGGCAGGGGTCGCGCTGCGCAGCGTGCCCGGTGGGGCGCTGCGTACTCAATCATCCATGGCGTGCGTGCGGGTACCGAGGGTCGGACTATCCGGGGTGCCGTCGGCTTCGGCGGTGCACGTGGCTGCCCAAGGTCTCGAGGGCGCCAACCTTGACGAGGACGGCCGCCAGTACGGTGCCGACCATCCAGCCCGTCCATCGCGGGGCGGACAGCACGGCTTCGGGTGCGCCTGTGCAGCGCCGTGCCCAGCAACTGCTGCAAGCGCCTTCACGACACGGTCACCCAGGAGGAGGGCGTCGGCGCGGGTCTGTCCGTAACCGGCACGTCCTGCGGTCAGGCCTCTACGGCAAGACATACGTCGCCACCACCGCGACTCTCCCACCACGAAACCGCTGGTCACGCCCTTCCCATCTGGTGGTAAGCCCGCCGAGGGTTCGAGCCTGCGCAACCAGTCATCGAATCTGACGAACTCAGTGACGTCAGCCCGCGCCCCCGCGGCTCCCTCGTGACGGGCTCCCGCCGGCGGATCGGCGTTCGCGACGCGCCACCCTCCCCCGATGTTCTGGCAGAGCCCCCGGCGCACGGAGCACCTATTCCTCGTCAGGGATCAACCGCATCGAGATCGAGTTGATGCAATACCGCTGGTCCGTGGGCGTCTGATACCCCTCGCCCTCGAAGACATGCCCCAGATGGGAGCCACACCTGGCGCACCGCACCTCGGTCCGCACCATCCCGTGTGAATGGTCGGACACAAGTTCCACCGCATCCGCGTTATGTGCATCAAAGAAGCTCGGCCAGCCGTCGAGCTTCGCGCATGCACACTTCTCCAGCCGAACAACGCGGCACGACCACGGCAGATCACCGTCGGCCGCCCACACCAACGTCCCGACCGGCAGCGGGCGCAGCCGTTTGGCGATCGCCACCACCGCGGGACGCGCCGGATCGCCGCGGGCGATCACCTTGGGCCGCTGCCGGACGGCCACCTTCCGCAGGCGCCGATACAGCGTGCGGCGACTCATCTTCGGCCGTCCCAGGTACCGATACAGTCGCGGCACCGTCCACAGTCCGGGCTGTTTGAGCAGGGCGCTGATCCTCGCGCCCAACCGGCTGCCGCCCAGCCTGGGACGTCCGCAGCGGGGCCAGTCGTCCAGGCCGGCCGCCCCGCAGATGGTGAAGCGGCCGATCGAACGGCGCTCCGTGGCCGCGTCATACTCCAGCAGCACGGCGATCTGCGCCGGTGACAGGCCGTGCAGCGACAGCAGTACCATCACCGCTCGCGCCGCCATCGGCCACGCAGCAGACCGCGTAACCTCTCGCACCCGGTGACGGACGCATTGGCGAACATGGTGGACGGGCCCACACTGACCACGACCTCGCCGGGCGGGCGGACGGTGCTGACACCTCGATCGAACGCCCGGCGAGGGCCGTGTCAACGCCCCGCCCCAGACGGCCTCAACTCCCGTTACGCACAGAACCACTGGAAACGCGCTGAGCCGCAACAGCCCCACGGGCATGCCCTGTGCGGACAGCACTGGTCGACAGCGGCCGAGATCCGTACCGCCGCCCGGGCGGGCGGCTGACGGCGACGGTGGCCTGCCGATCAGGACGGAAGAGTTGCCCCCGGTCTGATGGACGCGGACAGGCTTGGCCTCGTCGGCTGAGAAATGCCGGTCTCTCAACCGCCGACGAGGGCGACGAGCTTGATGAAGACCAGGTCGGGATCGGCGATGAGATCCACGACTTCGTCGAGGTCCTCGACCTGGCGATCGCCGGCCAGCACGAAGAACCCGTTGGCAAGGAAGGCTCGCTCGGCGATCTCGGCCTGGCGCTCCCAGTCGATGCGGCGGGGCTCGCGAAGTCGGTAGCCGTTCAGCTCCATCTCGGCGTCGTCCGGGCGGACGAGTCCGTTGAAGCGATCGCTCGGGCGGGCGTTGTGCCGGGCGACCTCCTCGCGGACCCGGAGCCTGATCAGCTCCCGTACGGTCATCCGTTCGGGCAACCCGGCGACCTCCCACTCGGTGAGCGGCTTGCCCGTCGCGGTCTCGTCCCGGAACGTCACGGTGGCCATCAGGCACCTCGCTTGATCTGCGTGAGGATGGACTCGTCGGTGATCTCGGTGTCGGCGGCCAGCAGGAATGCCTTGCTGAGGATCAGGGTGAGCCGTTCGTCCTCGAACGGCAGGAACACCTTGCCGTCCCCCGAGCGCCGTGCCGGGACGATGCACAGGTAGCTGTCGTCCGGTTCCATCAGGATGTTGGCCGAGCCCAGGTGGATCTTGTACGTGCGCAGCTCGCCGCGGACGATCAGGAAACGGCCGGCGAGCGTGCACCGGTCGGCGATCTTCAGGCGCGGCAGGATCCGCGCCAGCACGTCGCGGCGCGCCTCGGCACTCTCGGTCAGCTCGGCGAACCCGGTCCGCTCCCAGTAGGTGCGCTCGGGGCCGCCGTCGGTCCAGTCGGGATCGGCGGCGATCGAGGTCACGCCCACGAAGAGGTCCACGTCGCGCATCGCCTCGCTGAACACCAGCGGGGGCACGTCGGCGAGCGGTGCCTCGCGCCAGGCGCCCGCCACCCGGCGGTCGAAGCGCACCTGGTCGGTCGCGGCCAGTTCGTCGTCGCCCGCCCAGTCGGCCCAGCTGTGGAAGAAGCGGACCCGCCACTCCCCCGCCGCCAGGGTGCGCTCGGCCTCGTCGCCGTCCCCGCCATCCCAGGGGCCGAGCCGGTCGCTCTTCCATCCCCGGGCCCGGAACAGGGCGAACATCCTGAGGTAGTGGACGATGTGCGCGGCGAAGCGGTTGGAGTAGACGCGGGTCTGCTCCTCGGCCGGGGTGAGGAGGTAGATCTCGCGGAACGCCTGCTTGAAGGGCTGCCGTATGCACCTCTCGGTGAGCAGATCCCGCCAGGCCCGCACGGCGTGGGGGTCGGAGCGGAGCGGGTGCCAGAGCCGTACGGAGGCGTCGTCGGGCGCGTCGGGAAGGTGCTCGTCCGTCTCGGGCAGTACGGCCCGCCATTCGCCGGGTGCGACCTCGATCTCCCAGATCAGCCGGCGTACGAGGGTCCGGGCGAGGGGGTGCCCGGCCAGCTCGGTGCGCCACCAGCCGTACGGGTGGACGGCCTCGACGGTGAAGCCCCCCTCCAACGCGCGTACGAGGGTGACGAGTTGGGCGTTCACCCGCTTCACCAGGTCGCGCAGCTCCTTGACCAGGGCGGCGTGGTCGCGGCGGACCGGCGCCGGGACGCTGCGCAGCGGGCGGCCGTCCTTCTCCCAGGTCAGCGTGGCGGTCTCGGCGACCATGACGACGGCCTGGTAGTCGCCGGCCGTCCGGCGCAGGACGCCACCCACGGCGGAGCCGCTGATGGACGCGGTGTCGAACTCCAGCCTCGGCAGCCGCAGCGCCACGTCGGTCCGCTCGGCCAGGGCCGCGTCGACCTTCTTGAGCATCTTGTCGAGTTGCTTGGGCACCCCGGCGTGCCGGACAGTCCGGCGCACGGTGCGGATCGCGGTCACCAGCTCGGGCGTCGGGAAGTCCTGCGCGGCGCGGACCACCTCGTACAGCAGGGCCTGCGACGGAAGCGTCTTTGCCGCCGTCGGGGCGAGGGCGACGCCGGGCAGCAGCCGCTCGAACAGCTCCGGCAGCCAGGGCTCGTCGCGCAGCAGCGCCACCCGCAGGGCCTGTCCGAGCGAGGTGATCTCACGGTCCGTGAACGCCTTGTCCGCCCGGTAGGGGATCTCGCCCGCCCGGATCGCGTCGGTGCGGTCGGCCGCCGCGTCCAGCGCGCGGCGGGCGAACGTCACGTAAGCGGGGTTCTCGGCCGACCTGCGCCACGCGTGCGCGAGCGGCGAGACGAACCTGTGGTCCCGGTCGATCTCGGACAGCAGCGCCCGTTCGGCCGGGGCGAGGCCGGCACTGACGGCGATCTCGTCCGCGACGATGGGGCCCACATCACGGGAGAGGCGCTCCACGGCCGCGCGCAGTGTCCCGTCGCCGGCGATCCCCGCGACCGCGAGCAGCGCGTACGGCTGACGCACGGTGTCCTTCTCCAGCCAGAATCCGACCAGGGTGCGGGCCGGTTCGGACACGTCGGGCAGCGGCCCCGTGCAGCGCTCCAGCGCGCCCAGGCCCAGGGTGAGGTCCACCCAGCCGCGCTCCTCACACTTTTCGACGAGCGCCTCGAACATCCGGCGGCACGCGTCGGGCGTATAACGCGGCTGCCGTTCCCCGGCCGCGTCCTCGACCGCGAAGCGGACCATCGTCATCGCGTGCGTGGCCGAGGCGTCCACCCGGTAGGCCGCGACGAGCAGGCTGCCGAGCTCCTCATCGGAGACCTGCGACAGATCCGGGTGCCTGTCCTTGTCCTCGAGCATGAAATCCGGGTCGGTCAGCGCGCGCATCAGCCGGGCTGCGAGGTCCATCAGGCACCCCTCTTGATCTGGCGGAGGATCGTGTTGTCGGTGATCTTCGTGTCAGCGGCGAGCAGAAACGCCTTGCTGAGGATCAGGGTGAGCCGTTCGTCCTCGAACGGCAGGAACACCTTGCCGTCGCTCTTGCCGCGCGACGGGACGATGCACAGGTAGCTGTCGTCCGGTTCCATCAGGATGTTGGCCGAGCCCAGGTGGATCTTGTACGTGCGCAGCTCGCCGCGGACGATCAGGAAGCGGCCGGCGAGCGTGCACCGGCCGGCTATCTTCAGGCGCGGCAGGATCCGCTCCAGCACGTCGCGGCGGACCTCGGCGCTCGCCGTCAGCGCACCGAACGTGGCCGTCCGCCAGTACCCGGCATAGCGGTCCCCACCCCGGTCGGTCCAGTCGGGATCGGCGGCGATCGAGGTCACGCCCACGAACAGATCGACGTCCCGCATCGCCTCGCTGAACACCGGCGGGGGCACCTCCGCCAGCGGAACCTCCCGCCAGCGCCGGCCGTCCCGCCGCTCGAAGCGGACCTGGTCCGTCGCGGCGTGCTCGGGCGCGTAGCCGCTGCCGTCGTCGTCCGCGGCGGGCTCGTGGTGGAAGCAGGCCCGCCACTCGCCGTCGCCGAACTCGGCCCGCGCCTTCCCGTCGTAGCCGCCGTCGTGCCGGCCGAGGAAGTTGGCCTGCCAGCCGCGTTCCTTGAACAGCGCGTAGAGCTGCCGGTAGTGGACGATGTGGGCGGCGAACCGGTTGGAGTAGACGCCGGTCTCCTCCTCCGCCGGGGTGAGCAGGTAGATCTCCCGGAAGGCCTGTTTGAACGGCTGCCGCAGCCGTTCGGCGACGAGCCGCTCCCGCCACGCCCTGATGTCGTCCGTCGACGCCCGGATCGGATGCCACAACCGAACACGCTCGGGCCGGCCGGGCGACTCGGCCATCGGTGCCACCGCACGCCACGTGCCGTCCGCGCCCAGGAACTCCCAGATCAGGCCGCGGACGAGAGCCCCGGTGACCGGATGGTCGCGGTAGTGGCGGCACCACTCGTCGTACGGCCACTCGCGCCCGGCCGACATCAGCGCCTCGACGCGGGCCCGCTCACCCGACAGTGTCCCCCGCACCTCCTTGGCCAGTGCCTTCAACTCCTGTAGATCGTCCGGGAAGCCGTCCTTCACCGCCGCCGGAGCCGTGCGGGACGTCCCCCCGTCGGGGCGCGTGAAGGTGATCCGCACGGTCGCCGCTTCCTCGATCGCCACCCGTACCCGGTGTCCGCCCAACTCCCGTTCCAGCGAACCGTCCGGCGCCAGGCCATGGTCCGGCACGCTGCGCTCGATGAGCTGCTCGGCTGTGATGCCCTGCTTCCCGGCTGCCGTCACCAGCGCGGTGTCGAGCTGCTTGCGCAGAGCCCGGTGCCTGATCCGGGACTGCAGCCGCCACAGGGCCTCCAGAGAGGTCGGATCGCCGGTCTCGGCCAGTGCGTTGATCGCCGCGCCCGCGAGCTTGAGGTCCTCTATCACGTCGGTTCCGGGTCCGCCGGTCCGCAGAGCGAGGGCGCCGAGGTGCCGCACCGCGGCCGGGCCGTCGGCCAGCGCGGCCGCCCAGACTATGCCGCGCGCCAGGTCACCGTCGTTCTGCTGGACGACGTAGTGGTAGTGGTAACCGTCGTGAAGCCAGCCCGTGTGCGCACCGCTTCCCCTGCTGCACAGCGGATCGTCCTCGGCCAGCGCCCGCAGGACGTCGGCCACGAGGTCCCGCGCCGACGCCGCGTCCGCGAGTTCGAGGCACGTCCGCCGCCACCTCTGCGTGGGACGCGGCCCCGACAGGCTCGCCAAGTGCCGTACAAAGCCCGCCAGTTCCGGCGTCGGAGAGGTCTTCGCACGGTCGCTCAGCGGGGAGGCCCAGGGAGCGTCGGCGGGGATCAGTCCCTCGGGGACGTACGCCTCGTCCACGCTCGCGAGCAGCGCGCGGAGGCGCTGGGCGAGCGACGCGCGCAGGCGCGCCTCGACAGAGGTGTCCATGAGCTCCGTGTGTGCGTGCCGCAGCCAGGGCATGACCGCACGGCGGCCGTCGGCGTCGAGCTGGTCGGCGGCGTTCAACACCAGCCCCAGCGAATTGGCGAACCAGAAGCCCATGTCGTACTCGGTGGCGCGGAGCAACATCACCGCGATCTCGTCGGGCGTCCAGCCGCGCACCCGCGAGATCAGGGGCCCGATCTCGACGTCGTACTGCCACAAGCTCGTGTCGTCGAAGCAGGCGGCCAGCATGAGGCACAGGACCGCGGCCCTGCCTTCCTCGTCCGCGCAGGCCGCGAGCCGCGCGTCGATCTCGGCCTGGGTCGCCGCGCCCGCCGCCCTGGATCGCCGGTGCTCGTGCCCCATGGACCGCCGGAACTCGGTCCGCTGACGTTCCAAGAGGGCGACGAGCCAGCGGACGCGGTCGAGCGCGGCGGACCTCACGTCGTCGAGTGAGTCGTTCCTACGGGATTCGGCCACCAAGGCGTCGTACAGCATGGCGGGATGATGACAGAGGGGACTGACAATGAGATCAACTCAAAGGATCCTCCCGTCTGTTCATGTGATCTCCGGGTCCAACTACCGGCGGCCCGGAGGCGGTCCATGCACAGCGTCCGGGAACCGAGCCGTGTCTCGTCCCGCGGCGCCCAACGTCCACATTTCTGAAGCCGGACACGAGCCTCCACTGGCACGACCGTGATCACGGGCTACCGATTCAGCCGGACGACCGTCTTGATCACCAACTGCCCGCCCCCGACCGGTGACTTCCCTCATTCCCACGTCCCGTGTTCCGCGCCGAGAGTTTCGAACCTGCACAAGGGCACCAACGAAGGCTCGGCTGCACTTCACCGACCCGTCCCCGGGGCGACCGGCACCAGCCGGACCGCCCCTCCACCCTCACCGTTGCACAAATCCGCAGATCAGCGCCCCGCACACGACCAGCCATGTTTTGTGGCTCCCGCCCAGGACTCGAACCTGCGGCCAACACCGGCTCGGAGTGGCTGGCCTATCCCCCGTCCGCCAGCCCCCACCACAGCAGGCCATACAGCGGTCCGGGAGCCATGTTCCGGGAAACAGCGCCACACCCCCGCCGTTCCCAACCGCCCCGTACCGACCCGCTGGCTACGGATTTCACGGCCAGATGCCCTGCAATCCAGTTAACGCTCCGTCAGGCGAATCCAGCGACAATCCGGCAGTGGTACGGACAACCAGGTATGACAACAGGTGCCGAGACGTCAGGACATCCCGCTCGGATCCAGCACCGGAAACAGCGACGGGGTCGACCCTGGCTAGGGCCTGTCCGGCGGATCAGGTCGCAGGAAACGGGCGGTGCAATATCGACGCCGGTGAGCGGGGCTTGGTGCGTGCAGCTGCAAGGCGGAGGAGGGAGTCGACGCGGAGCGTCGGCGACCGACGACAACGCGGCAGATGGGCGTGCCAAGCCCCGCGTCTGCGACCTGATCCGCCGGACAGGCCCTAGGGC
>NZ_JBHVST010000032.1:0-104660 GCF_042885015.1 Streptomyces sp. NPDC058086
GGGCTGCGGGAATCGGCGAGACGGGTCTTCAGAGTCTGGGCGCCGAGGGCGAGGCAGACCCCGAGCAGCAGGGACCGGTAGGGGCGGCGGGGGCGAAGACCCGGCGACCTCAGCCCGTGCGTGCGATCAGGTACCGGAACACATTCGGCATCCACACCGTGCCGTCCGCGCGCTGATACGGATGCAGCGCCTCCGTCAGCTCCTTGCCGACCTGCACCACATCCGTCGCACCGACCGCCGCGTCGAACAGCCCGGTCGACAACAACCCCCGCACCGCGCTCTCCACGTCCGCGTACCCGAAGGGACACGCCACCCGCCCGGACCCGTCCGGCCGGAGCCCGGCCCGCTCGGCGACCTCCTCCAGGTCGTCCCGGCGAGGAGCCTGCCCGCACCCCTCGCCCGGCAGCACCGCGGACGTGGCACACCGCTCCGGCGGCCCCCATCCGACCAGCACCACGGCCGCCCCCCGCTCGGCGAGCGGAGTGGCCGCCGACAGCAGCTCCCCGAGTTCCTCGGCGTCCCCCGGCGCGCACCCGATCGGCTCGAACGCGGTCACCAGCGTGTACGCGGCCGCCGCCGGGTCGGCGAGGTCCGAGGGAGACCCCTCCACGATCCGGGCGTCGGCACGCGCGCGTGTGCCCCACCCGTCCGGCAGTAACCGTTCCCGCGCGAGTGCCACGCGTTCGGGCGAAGAGGAGTCGACGCCGGTCACCGCCGCTCCCCGGGACGCCGCCATCAGAAGGGCCAGCCCCGTACCGCAGCGCAGGCCGAGGACCCGTGCCCCGGCGCCCACTTCGAGCCGCTCGTAGACGGCTTCGTAGAGCGGCACCAGCATCCGCTCCTGGATCTCGGCCCAGTCACGCGCGCGTGCACACGGATCCACCCGGGGCGGCGCGGCCGCGTGAGGTAGGTGATGCCGCACGAGCGTAGGTGTCATCGAAAGCGCCCCAATCCGCCGAGAGTTGCCGCTGCGCCCCGTTTCCCTTGCCCCCGTGCAGTGCGCTCGCTCTTCCCCCGTATGTCAGGTAACTCCGCACTCGTCGCGCCGTCCAGGGGTTGTGGCGCGCTGCTTGCGCGCTGTCCGCGCGCGGCACAAGAATTCACATGCCGGCAACGTGTGCCCGTACGATCGCGCCATGGCAAAGGCACCCGTTCTCACGCCCCAGGCGGACGACTTCCCGCGCTGGTACCAGGATCTGATCGCCAAGGCCGAGCTGGCCGACAACGGACCGGTGCGCGGCTCCATGGTCATCCGACCGTACGGGTACGGGCTGTGGGAGCGGATGCAGGCGGAGATGGACGCCCGCATCAAGGAGACGGGTACCCAGAACGCGTACTTCCCGTTGCTGATCCCGCAGTCGTACCTCACCAAGGAGGCCGACCACGTCGAGGGCTTCGCACCGGAGCTCGCGGTGGTCACGCACGGCGGCGGCAAGGAGCTCGAGGAGCCCGCGGTCGTCCGCCCCACCTCCGAGATGATCATCAACGACTACTTCTCGAAGTGGGTGCAGAGCTACCGCGACCTGCCGCTGCTGATCAACCAGTGGGCGAACGTGGTCCGTTGGGAGCTGCGGCCCCGCCTCTTCCTGCGCACGTCCGAGTTCCTCTGGCAGGAGGGCCACACCGCGCACGCCACGTACGAGGACGCCCGCGACTTCGCCGCGCACATCCACCGCCAGGTGTACGAGGACTTCATGCTGAACGTTCTCGGCATGGATGTCGTCCCCGGCCGCAAGACCGCCAAGGAGCGCTTCGCGGGTGCCATCAACACCCTCACGCTCGAAGGCATGATGGGCGACGGCAAGGCCCTCCAGATGGCCACCAGCCACGAGCTGGGCCAGAACTTCGCCAAGGCCTTCAACACCCAGTACCTGTCGAAGGAAGGCAAGCAGGAGCTGGTCTGGCAGACCTCCTGGGGCTCGACGACCCGCATGATCGGCGCCCTGGTGATGATGCACGGCGACGACAACGGACTGCGCGTCCCGCCGCGGCTCGCCCAGATCCAGGCCGTCGTCCTCGCGATCAAGGGCGACGAGGCGGTTCTGGCCAAGGTCCGCGAAATCGGCGACCGGTTGAAGGCGGCGGGTGTACGCGTCCACGTGGACGACCGCACCGACGTCCCGTTCGGGCGGCGCGCCGTCGACTGGGAGCTCAAGGGCGTCCCCGTCCGCGTCGAGGTCGGGCCCCGTGACCTGGAGAACGGCACCGCGATGCTGGTGCGCCGTATCCCCGGCGGCAAGGAGCCGGTTGTCATCGACGCTCTGGCGGAACTGCTCCCCACCGTCCTCGAAGAGGACCAGGCGCTGCTTCTGAAGCAGTCGCGTGAGCGTCGGGAGTCCCGCACTTCGGAGGTGTCGACGATCCAGGAGGCCGTCGAGACGGCCGCCGCCGGCGGCTGGGCGCGCATTCCGTGGGCCGACCTCGGGGAAGAGGGCGAGGCCGAGCTCGCCGAGCACTCCGTGACCGTACGGTGTCTGGTCGCCGAGGACGGGTCGGTGCCCGACACCGACGACGCACCCGGTAACGTCGCGGTCGTCGCGCGCGCTTACTGAGTAGGCCGCCAGCGAGGCCGAAACGCCTCTTGCGCATCTGATGACCACAGGGGCCCCGGCGCGCGGACACCGTCTACGCGCCGGGGCGTACGCGTTACTACGTACCAGCTTGGTGTGAGCTGTGAGGCTTCTCCGCAGATCAGCGCACCCGCCCTCGTCCGGACGCATCAGCGGCAACTGACGGGTACGTGCAAATTATTTGGGATGCCCCGGAATAGGAACACAGAGGCCCCCCGGCTCGTTGTCATTACGTGAGCACGACACCACCTGTTCTCGCCGCAGAGCTGGCAGGGGCGTGGGCCGACATTCAGCGGCACCACCCCGAACTGCCCGATCTTGCCGCGCCAGAGTCCCTGATCGGAGAGTCGTCGTCCGCCTGCGGGCACGAACTCTCCTTCGAACGACTGCTGCATGAGGCAGTCCATGGCATCGCAGCCGCCCGCGGAGTCCGCGACACTTCGCGCGCCGGCCGGTACCACAACCGCAGATTCCTCGCCATCGCCGAAGAGCTGGGCCTCGACCACCCGGAGGAGCCGCACCCCAGCAGTGGCTTCTCCCTGGTCACGCTCAACCCCGAGGCGAAGCGGCGCTACCGCCCGACGATCGAGCGGCTGCAGCGCGCCCTGAAGGCACATACCGCCGCGACCGCCGCGGACACGGCCCGCTCGTTCCGGGGCCCGGCCGCCCGGCACGGCTCCTCCGGGGGAGGTGTCCGCGTCAAGGCGGTCTGCGACTGCGGCCGCAACGTACGGGTCGTCCCGTCCGTGCTGGCGCAGGCGCCGATCGTGTGCGGAGGATGCGGGAAGCCGTTCCGCATCCCTGAAGCCGTGGGCGCCGCGGCGAGCTGAGCGGACGGCTGCTCGTGGCAGCCGTACTCACTCGGAGTCAGCCCCGCGCGGCGGCACCCGGTCCGAGCCGGGCGCGCTGCCGACCTCGGCGGTGACCCCCGGTGCCGTGCATCCGGCGCCGGGGGTCACCGCACGCTGCCCCGTGAAGGCGACCCGCCAGGGTGTGGCACAATGGCTAGCTGTACTCGACAGCCGCACAGGACCCCTCTCTCCTCCGGCTGACGCGTCCATCGGGCACTCGGGTACCGCAACCCCACGCGGCCATCTCGCCGTGCCCAACCACGTCAAGACCAGGAGACACCACTTCCGTGGCAGTCAAGATCAAGCTGAAGCGTCTGGGCAAGATCCGTTCGCCTCACTACCGCATCGTCGTCGCCGACTCCCGTACCCGCCGTGATGGTCGGGCCATCGAGGAGATCGGTCTGTACCACCCGGTGCAGAACCCCTCGCGCATCGAGGTCGACTCGGACCGTGCGCAGTACTGGCTGGGTGTCGGCGCGCAGCCGACCGAGCCCGTTCTCGCCATCCTGAAGCTGACCGGCGACTGGCAGAAGTTCAAGGGCGAGCCCGCCCCTGCTCCGCTGCTCGTGGCCGAGCCGAAGGCGACGCGCCCGTCGTTCGACGCCCTGGGCGGCGACGACGAGGGCAAGGGTGAGGCCATCACCCAGAAGAAGAAGGCTGAGAAGAAGGACGAGGCCCCGGCCGCGTCTTCTTCGTCTGAGTCGACCGAGGCCTGAGCATGCTCGAGGAGGCTCTCGAGCACCTCGTCAAGGGCATTGTCGACAACCCCGACGATGTGCAGGTCGCTTCGCGCGACCTGCGCCGTGGGCGCGTTCTCGAGGTCCGGGTGCACCCCGACGACCTCGGCAAGGTGATCGGCCGCAACGGCCGTACCGCCCGCGCTCTGCGGACCGTCGTGGGTGCCATCGGCGGCCGAGGTGTCCGCGTCGACCTCGTCGACGTGGACCACGTCCGCTGACGTAACAGGCAGCACCGGCTCGGGCCGGGGAGGGCTTTCGAGCCGTCCCCGGCCCGTAGTCGTCTACGAACCCATGCCGTAGGCACATCGACAGGAGATCAAGCACAGTGCAGCTGGTAGTCGCTCGCGTCGGCCGCGCCCACGGCATCAAGGGCGAGGTCACCGTGGAGGTCCGTACGGACGAGCCGGAACTCAGGCTCGGGCCCGGCGCCGTCCTGCTCACCGATCCGGCCTCCGCCGGACCGCTGACCATCGAGACCGGCCGGGTGCACAGCGGCCGTCTGCTGCTGCGCTTCGCAGGCGTACGCGACCGGAACGCCGCCGAGGCGCTGCGTAACATCCTCCTGATCGCCGAGGTGGACCCGGACCAGCAGCCCGAGGACCCGGACGAGTACTACGACCACCAGCTGATGGACCTGGACGTGGTCACCAAGGACGGGGTGGAGGTCGGACGGATCACGGAGATCTCCCATCTGCCCTCGCAGGACCTGTTCGTGGTCGAGCGGCCCGACGGGAGTGAGGTCATGATCCCGTTCGTCGAGGAGATCGTCACCGAGATCGACCTGGAGGAGCAGCGGGCCGTCATCGACCCGCCGCCGGGCCTGATCGACGAGCGGGCGGAAATCGTCTCCTCCAGGGACACGGAGAACGCCTCCGCCAAGGACGACGAGGACTCCTCGGGGGCCGACGCCTGATGCGGCTCGACGTCGTCACGATCTTCCCCGAGTACCTGGAACCCCTCAACGTCTCGCTCGTCGGCAAGGCACGCGCGCGTGGGCAGCTGAATGTGCACGTGCATGATCTTCGGGAGTGGACGTACGACCGTCACAACACGGTCGACGACACCCCGTACGGCGGCGGCCCCGGCATGGTGATGAAGACCGAGCCCTGGGGCGACGCCCTGGACTCCGTCCTGGCCGACGGCTACGAGACCGGCTCCCACGGGCCCGTCCTGGTCGTGCCCACGCCGAGTGGGCGCCCCTTCACCCAGGAACTCGCCGTCGAGCTCTCCGAGCGCCCCTGGCTGGTCTTCACTCCCGCCCGCTACGAGGGCATCGACCGTAGGGTCATCGACGAATACGCGACCCGGATGCCCGTCTACGAGGTGTCCATCGGCGACTATGTACTCGCCGGCGGAGAGGCCGCCGTACTCGTCGTCACGGAGGCCGTGGCGCGACTGCTGCCGGGTGTTCTCGGCAACGCCGAGTCCCACCGGGACGACTCGTTCGCCCCCGGCGCCATGGCCAACCTCCTGGAGGGGCCCGTTTACACCAAGCCCCCGGCGTGGCGCGGCCGTGAGATCCCCGGAGTGCTGGTCAGCGGCCACCACGGGAAGATCGCCCGCTGGCGCCGCGACGAGGCCCTGCGCCGTACGGCGGCGAACCGGCCCGACCTCATCGAGCGTTGCGACCCTTCCGTCTTCGACAAGAAGGACCGCGAAATGCTCTCGATCCTGGGCTGGCAGCCGGAACCCGGCGGTCGATTTTGGCGCAGACCAGAGGCCGTGGAAGAATAGGCCGCTGTTGTCTGCGTAGACCGGGCGCCCCTGCCACAGGGGGACACGACGTCCGCCCCGACGCGGCAGCACCCTCTTGGAAAACTAGCTCCCGTTGATGACCTGTGGCATCAGCGAAGAAAGCAGACGAAATGTCTCACCTGCTCGACTCCGTCGACAGCGCGTCGCTGCGCAGCGACATCCCGGCCTTCCGCCCGGGTGACACCGTCAACGTCCACGTCCGCGTCATCGAGGGCAACCGCTCCCGTGTGCAGCAGTTCAAGGGCGTAGTCATCCGCCGTCAGGGCGCCGGTGTCCGCGAGACCTTCACGGTCCGCAAGGTCTCCTTCTCGGTCGGCGTCGAGCGTACCTTCCCGGTGCACACCCCGATCGTCGAGAAGATCGAGCTCGTCACCCGTGGTGACGTGCGTCGCGCGAAGCTGTACTACCTGCGTGACCTGCGCGGCAAGGCCGCGAAGATCAAGGAGAAGCGCGACAACTGAGCTCGCGAAGGGGTTCACATGGACGCCGGATAACATCTGGCTCCGATGGACACCGAAGCACAGCACACGGAGCGCGACCGCTCCTCCCGCCCCACTGAGTCCGAGGACATCTCGGACGCCGAGGGGCCGGAGGGACGGTCGCGTTTCGCGTTGGTGGCCCGGGCCGCGGACTGGATCCCAGGTGGGCGGATCACTCTGACCGCGCTGGTCTGTCTGCTGTTCCTGGTGCTGTTCAGCAACTTCGTGATGCAGCCGTTCGAGATTCCCAGCAGCTCGATGGAGCGCGGATTGAGGATCGGGGACCGCGTTCTCGTAAATAAGTTGGCGTACCGTTTTGGTGCTGAGCCGCGGCGGGGCGATGTCGTCGTGTTCGACGGCACCGGGTATTTCGGGAACGCCGACTACGTCAAACGCGTCGTCGGTGTGGGGGGAGACCACGTGGTCTGCTGCGACAAGGAGGGGAGACTCGAGGTGAACGGCCGGTCGGTCGACGAGTCGACGTTTCTGTACCCGGGGGACAGCCCGTCCGACGTCTCCTTCGACGTCGTGGTGCCCACCGGCAGCCTGTTCCTCCTCGGTGACCACCGCAGCGACTCGAGCGACTCCCGCGACCACCTGGGGTCTCCCGGCGGCGGCATGGTCCCCGTCGGTGACGTGATCGGCCGGGCCGACTGGATCGCCTGGCCCGCGGGCCACTGGACCCGGCTGGAGCGTGCCGCCGCCTACGCGCGTGTGCCCACCGCGGACGGCGCCCATGGGTAACCGTGGCAGGCCGCGTGGGGTCTCCGACCATGCTGCCGACAACCTGCTGCCCACCGGTACCCGGCGCGCCGCCGGCGGCGCCGTCCGGCCCGGCCGTGCCGAGCGCCGCAAGCTCCAGCGCAAGGTCAAGCGGCGCCGACGGCGCTCCGCGATCAAGGAGATACCCCTCCTTGTGGGCGTCGCGGTGCTCATAGCCCTGGTCCTCAAGACGTTCCTCGTCCAGGCCTTCGTGATCCCGTCGGGCTCCATGGAGAACACGATCCAGATCGGCGACCGTGTGCTCGTCGACAAGTTCACGCCATGGTTCGGCTCCAAGCCCCAGCGCGGCGACGTCGTCGTCTTCAAGGACCCCGGCAACTGGCTGGCCGGGGAGAAGACCACCAAGAAGAACGACCCCGTCGTCGTCAAGCAGGTCAAAGAGGGCCTGACGGCCATCGGTCTGCTGCCCTCCGACAACGACAAGGACCTCATCAAGCGGGTCGTCGCGGTCGGAGGCGACACCGTGAAGTGCTGCGACACCCAAGGGCGCGTGACCGTCAACGGCATGCCGCTCAACGAGCCGTACATCCAGGCCGGGAACAAGCCGTCGGACTTCTCCTTCGAAGAGACCGTGCCCAAGGGCCGTCTCTGGGTGATGGGCGACCACCGGGCCAACTCCGCCGACTCCCGCTACCACCGCACCGAGAAATACGGCGGTACCGTCTCCGAGAGCTCGGTCGTCGGCAGAGCCATGGTCATCGCCTGGCCCTTCGGGCACTGGGCCCGTCTGAAGGAACCGGACACGTTCGCGTCCGTACCGAGCGGGTCGGCAACCGCTCTCGGCGCGTCGCATAGGGTGGCGTCCGCGGATCTCAATCGATTGATCCCGCTCCCGAGCCCTGCGGAACTCCCGCTCGTTATGGGAGTGGTGGGCCTGCGCCGGATCCGGCGCAGGCGGCGGCACGGAGTGAGGAGTGGATGTGGGGGATTTGGCGGTCGGCGCACGATCCGGACACGATGGCCCCGAGGAGCAGCCGGAGCGACCCGACGGATCGGCCACCCCGGCCACGAACGACGTCGCTGGTTCCGGGAGTGACTCCGGGGACGGTGGCGGCGGTACGAAGGAGCAGGGCGAGCAGGAGCCGAAGCCCAAGAAGCCGCGTTCCTTCTGGAAGGAGCTTCCGCTCCTCATCGGTATCGCGCTCGTTCTCGCGCTGCTGATCAAGACTTTCCTGGTCCAGGCGTTCTCGATTCCCTCGGACTCGATGCAGAACACCCTTCAGCAGGGCGACCGGGTCCTGGTCGACAAGCTCACCCCGTGGTTCGGTTCGGAGCCCTCGCGCGGCGAGGTGGTCGTCTTCCACGACCCCGACAACTGGCTGGCGGGTGAGCCCACACCGAACCCGAACGCCGTGCAGACGTTCCTCAGCAAGATCGGCCTGATGCCGTCCGCCAACGAGAAGGACCTCATCAAGCGGGTCATCGGTGTCGCCGGTGACACGATCGAGTGCAAGGGCAGCGGCCCGGTGACGGTCAACGGCAAGGCACTGAACGAGGAGTCGTACGTCTACGCCGGGAACACCCCCTGCAGTGTCGACGACCAGGGCGGCCAGTTCAAGGTGACGGTACCCAAGGGCAAAATCTGGGTCATGGGTGACCACCGGCAGAATTCGCTGGACTCGCGCTATCACCAGCAGGACGATCACCAGGGCTTCGTGCCGGTGGGCAATGTCGTCGGCCGCGCCATCGTGATCGCCTGGCCGCCCACCCGCTGGGACACGCTGCCGATTCCCGACACCTTCGACCAGAACCTCAGCGCGGCCGCTCCGGGCGCGCTCGGACTGGCCGGCGCGGTGCCGCTGGTGCTGTGGCGCAGGCGTCGCCTTACCGCCGGAAACCCGAGGGTTTCTGGTCGGGGTACCGCCGGGTAGGGTGCCGTCCCAGATCGCCGATCTTCCGCGGCCCACAGGTCGGGCCGTGGGATCGATTCTCCGAGTTGGGGAGCACTGGGATGAGCAGGACATCAGGTCGTACGGACGAGGGCCGCGGGCGGCTCGGCAGCGTGCTGTCGGGGCTGGCCGTGGCCCTCGGCTGTGTGCTCTTTCTCGGCGGCTTCGCCTGGGGTGCGATCGAATACCAGCCGTACACCGTGCCGACCGAGTCGATGGTGCCGACCATCAAGGCGGGCGATCGCATTCTGGCCCAGCGGATCGATGGCAGTGACATCAAGCGCGGCGATGTCATCGTCTTCAAGCAGAAGAGCTGGGGCGACATGCTCCTCGTCAAGCGGGTCGTCGCGGTCGGCGGTGACACGGTCGCGTGCTGCACGAACGGCAAGCTGACCGTCAACGGCAAGCAGATCGACGAGCCGTATCTCGCCAAGGGCCAGGCCGCAGAGTCGACCCAGATCCCGACCGTCGAGGTACCCAAGGACCGGCTCTTCCTGCTCGGCGACGAGCGCAGTGGCTCACTGGACTCCACGGCCCACCTCACCGAGGCCTTCAACGGCACCGTCGCGCGCAGTGCGGTGAAGGGCCGTGTGGACGCCATCGCCTGGCCGATGAACGGCATGCTGGCGCGCCCCACGGGCTTCGAGAAGCTGGGCGGGATCTCGTCACCAGGGCCGTTGCGGCTGGTCCTGACCGCCATCGTGGTCGGCGCGGTGCTGGTGCTGGGCGGGGCGGCGTACGGGCCGATCGCCAAGCGGCTGAGCCGGCGCGGCCGGACGCGGAGGGAGCTCGCCGGTGCCGCCTGAGGCATCGGACGGGGGTTCGGTCGAGAACTCCAACGGCGGCGGGCCCCGGAAGGTGGCCCGGGTCGTGCTGCTCGACGCGGAGGACCGCATTCTGCTGCTGCACGGTCACGAGCCGGACGATCCGGCGGACGACTGGTGGTTCACGCCCGGCGGGGGCCTCGAGGGCGACGAGACGCGCGAGGAGGCCGCGCTGCGGGAACTCGTGGAGGAGACCGGCATCACCGAGGTCGAGCTCGGCCCGGTGCTGTGGCAGCGGAGCTGCTCGTTCCCGTTCGCGGGGCGGCGCTGGGACCAGGACGAGTGGTACTTCCTGGCCCGTACGACCCAGAAGGGAACCGTCGCCGCCGGGCTGACGGAGCTGGAACGGCGCAGTGTCGCCGGAGCACGCTGGTGGACGTGCCGGGAACTGACCGAGGCACATGAGACGGTGTATCCGACCAGGCTCGCCGGGCTGCTGCGCAGGCTGCTCGACGAGGGTCCTCCGGCCAGGCCCGAGATCCTCGACACCGAAATCGTCTAGAGGCTCGCGGGGCTGGCGCACAATAGGGGGACGCACGGCTGAAGGGGAACATGCCATGAGCGCCGAGGACCTCGAGAAGTACGAGACCGAGATGGAGCTGAAGCTCTATCGGGAGTACCGCGATGTCGTCGGTCTGTTCAAATATGTGATCGAGACCGAACGGCGCTTCTACCTCACCAACGACTACGAGATGCAGGTGCACTCGGTCCAGGGCGAGGTGTTCTTCGAGGTGTCCATGGCGGATGCCTGGGTGTGGGACATGTATCGACCTGCTCGCTTCGTGAAGCAGGTGCGTGTCCTCACGTTCAAGGACGTGAATATCGAGGAGCTGAACAAGAGCGATCTGGAGCTGCCGGGCGGCTGATGACGGGTGGCCGATGGCGGGCGGCTGACGACGGGCGGCTGACGACGGGCCAGGAACCCTCGTGTGGGTGAGGGAGTTGTCCACAGTCGGCCGCTTGTCCACCAAGATCCAATAGTCGGACGAAGTGGCCTCAGTGTTGGCGCCGGAGGTGGTGCCGGCATGAATACACCCGAGGCACGCAACGCACTGGGCAAGTACGGCGAGGATCTGGCCGCACGGCGGTTGACCGAGACCGGGATGACGGTCCTGGCGCGCAACTGGCGCGGCGGCAGGACCGGCGAGATCGACATCGTGGCCCGGGACGGCGACGCGCTCGTCGTCTGCGAGGTCAAGACGCGCAAATCGGGAGCCTTCGAGCACCCGATGGCGGCCGTCACCCCGGCCAAGGCACAGCGCCTGCGCGGCCTGGCCGAACGCTGGCTCCAGGAACACGGCGGGGCCCCACCCGGCGGCGTCCGCATCGATCTGATCGGCGTCGTCCTCCCCGAACGCGGCGCCCCCGTGGTCGAGCACGCGCGGGGGGTGGCCTGATGGGATTCGCGCGTACCTGTGCGGTGGCTCTCGTGGGCGTCGAGGGCGTGGTCGTCGAGGTCCAGGCGGACCTGGAGCCGGGCGTCGCGGCCTTCACCCTGGTCGGCCTGCCCGACAAGAGCCTGACCGAGAGCAAGGACCGGGTCCGGGCGGCGGTGGTGAACTCCGGTTCGGCGTGGCCGCAGAAGAAACTCACCGTCGGCCTGAGCCCGGCATCCGTACCCAAGGGCGGCAGCGGTTTCGACCTGGCCGTCGCCTGCGCGGTGCTGGGAGCCGCCGAGCGCATCGATCCCCGGGCGCTCTCCGACATCGTGATGATCGGCGAGCTGGGCCTCGACGGACGCGTACGGCCGGTGCGGGGAGTGCTGCCTGCGGTCCTGGCCGCCGCGGACGCCGGGTACGAGCAGGTGGTGGTGCCCGAGTGCGCGGCGGCCGAGGCCTCGCTCGTACCGGGGATCTCGGTGCTCGGGGTACGCAGTCTGCGCCAGCTGATCGCGGTGCTCACGGACGAGCCGGTGCCCGAGGAGGATCCGGACGAGCAGGGGCGACCGGATCCGCTGATGGCGGGACTACGGATGCCGGGCACGGGCGCCGCCACCGGCATGTTGGGCGCCGCCCAGCACGACCACGGTCACGACCTCGCCGACGTCGTGGGCCAGCACTCGGCACGGACCGCCGTGGAGGTCGCGGCGGCGGGCGGCCACCACCTTTTCCTGGAAGGTCCCCCGGGAGCGGGCAAGACGATGCTCGCCGAGCGCCTGCCGGCCATCCTGCCGCGCCTCACCAAGGGCGAATCCCTGGAGGTCACCGCCGTCCACTCGGTCGCCGGCCTGCTGCCACCGGGCAAACCCCTGGTCGACATCGCCCCCTACTGCGCTCCGCACCACTCGGCGACCATGCAGGCCCTCGTCGGCGGCGGCCAGGGGATCGCACGGCCGGGCGCGGTGTCCCTGGCTCACCGCGGAGTGCTCTTTCTGGACGAAACGCCCGAATTCAGCAGTCAGGCCCTCGACGCGCTGCGCCAGCCTCTGGAGGCGGGGCATGTGGTGATCGCGCGCAGCGCGGGGGTGGTGCGGTTTCCGGCGCGGTTCCTGATGGTGCTGGCGGCGAACCCCTGTCCCTGCGGCCGTTTCTCGCAGCGGGACGACCTGTGCGAGTGCCCGCCCTCGATGATCCGCCGTTACCAGGCCAGGCTCTCCGGACCGCTGCTCGACCGCGTCGACCTGCGGGTCGAGGTGGACCGCGTCACCCGCTCCGAGCTGACCGGGCGCGGTGCGCGGGGTGAATCCACCGAGACGGTCGCCGACCGGGTGCGGGCGGCCAGGGAGCGAGCCGCCGCGCGGCTGGCGGGCACGCCCTGGCGGACGAACAGCGAAGTGCCGGGACGGGAGCTGCGCAGCCGCTGGTACGCGTCCCTGGGCGCGATGGACGAGGCGGAGCGGAGCCTGGAGCGAGGTGCCGTGACCGCCCGCGGCCTCGACCGGGTGCTGCGTGTCGCCTGGACCGTCGCGGACCTGGTGGGACACGACCGGCCCGGCGCGACGGACGTCGCCCTCGCCCTGCAACTGCGCACCGGCGTCCCCCGTGGGGTGCCGATGGCGATCGGCGCGCTGTCGTGAGCCAGGAGGACGAGAGGCTTCAGCGGGCCTTCCTCGCGCGGGTGATCGAACCGGGTGACGAGGTCTGCGGGCGCTGGCTCCGTGCGGTCGGTGCCGCGGAGGCGGTCCGGCGGCTCGTCTCGGGCGGGGAGCAACCGCGGGGAGTGACGGACAAGCGTTGGGCGGGACTGCGGGCCAGGGCGGAGCGGGCGGATCCGGAGCGGGACCTCGCGGTGGCGCGGGAGGCCGGGACCCGGTTCGTGTGCCCTGGAGACCCCGAGTGGCCGGCGCAACTCGACGACCTCGGCGACACGCGTCCCACCGGCCTGTGGGTACGGGGGCGGCCCAGCCTGCGGATATGGGCGCTGCGCTCGGTCGCCGTGGTCGGCGCGCGGGCCTGTACCGAGTACGGCGCCCACATGGCGGCCATGCTCGGCGCCGGGCTCGCCGAGCGGGGCTGGGTGGTGGTGTCGGGCGGTGCCTACGGGGTGGACGGCGCCACGCATCGGGGCGCCCTCGGGGCGGGCGGCGCCACTGTCGCCGTACTGGCCTGCGGAGTCGACCGGCCCTATCCGCGCGGACACACCGAGTTGATCACCAGGATCGCCGAACAGGGGCTGGTCGTGGGGGAGTTGCCGCCCGGCGACCATCCCACGCCGAGCAGATTCATCCTCAGGAACCGGGTCATCGCCGCGCTCACCCGGGGGACCGTGGTCGTCGAGGCCGCGTACCGCAGTGGCGCGCTGGTCACGGCACGGGCGGCGCAGCGGCTGGGGCGGTTCGCGATGGGGGTTCCGGGCCCCGTCACCAGCGGGCTGTCGGCCGGGGTGCACGAGCTGCTGCGCGGGGAAGCGGTCCTGGTCACGGACGCCGCGGACGTCGCCGAACTGGTGGGCGACATCGGTGAGCTGGCCCCGGACCGGCGCGGGCCCGTGCTGCCGCGCGACCTGCTGGATCCGGGCGCCGGGCGTGTGCTGGCCGCGCTGCCGGCGCGCGGTCTGGCGGGGGCGGAGGACATCGCCCGCGGGGCGGGGACCACCACGGACGACGCGGTCGGGAGGCTGTACGAACTCCGATCACTTGGCTTCGTCGAACGACACGGCGACGGCTGGAAGTTGACACGCCAGGCAATGATCTCGGTCCGCGGCGATCGTCGCGGGTGCTGACCGAGCGTGTTCGGCCGTCCGGGCGAACGCCGACAGCCTTGGCAATTCCCGCAGTTGATGTCTCCCAATGATCACGGAGGGCGACGAACATGCCCCCGAGGGACGCACAGCGGAACGTATCTGCGCACGGTTGATCCGCTCCCCTTCGCGCACTGCGACGCTCCAGTCACGCTACGCTCACGTGAATTCCGACGCAGGACAGGCAACTCGACATCAGCGCGACAGCTCACCCAGGTACCCCCAGTTCACGGCAGAACGGCACAAGGCGACGAATGCCCCAGCACACCTCCGGGTCCGATCGGGCGGCGATCCCCCCAGCCGCCCGCGACGGCGGTAGCGTGCGGCCGCCCGCTCCCTCGACGCTCGACGAGCTGTGGCGGTCGTACAAGGCGACGGGGGACGAGCGGCTGCGTGAGCAGTTGATCCTGCACTACTCGCCGCTGGTGAAGTACGTCGCGGGGCGGGTGAGCGTGGGTCTGCCGGCCAATGTGGAGCAGGCCGACTTCGTCTCGTCGGGGGTGTTCGGGCTGATCGACGCGATCGAGAAGTTCGACATCGAGCGGGAGATCAAGTTCGAGACGTACGCGATCACGCGCATCCGGGGCGCGATGATCGACGAGTTGCGGGCGCTGGACTGGATCCCCCGGTCCGTGCGGCAGAAGGCGCGCAATGTGGAGCGGGCGTACGCGACGCTCGAGGCGCGGCTGCGGCGGACGCCGTCGGAGGGAGAGGTGGCCTCCGAGATGGGGATCGGGGTGGAGGAACTCCACGCGGTCTTCAGCCAGTTGTCGCTGGCCAATGTGGTGGCGTTGGAGGAGCTGCTGCACGTCGGCGGTGAGGGCGGTGGCCGGCTGAGTCTGATGGACACGCTGGAGGACACCGCGGCGGACAATCCGGTGGAGGTCGCCGAGGACCGGGAGCTGCGGAGGTTTCTGGCACGGGCGATCAACACGCTGCCGGAGCGGGAGAAGACCGTGGTCACGCTCTACTACTACGAGGGCCTGACGCTCGCGGAGATCGGGAACGTGCTGGGAGTCACGGAGAGCCGGGTGAGCCAGATCCACACCAAGTCGGTGCTGCAGTTGCGCGCCAAGCTGGCGAGTTTCGGGCGCTGACTTCGAGCGGGGCAAGCTGCTGAATCGTCCCTGCCTGGTCGCTCGCCCTCGCTGGCGCGTTCCTTTCGGGTGGTGGGAGTGACTGCCGTCCCGGGCGGTCCGTCCGTAAAGTGGAGGGCGTGCCAAGGATTCGAGCGGCCTCCGTGGCCGAGCACCGGTCGATGCAGCGAGCCGCCCTGCTGGACGCGGCCCGGTCCCTGCTGTCCGAGGGTGGGACGGAGGCGCTGACCTTCCCGGCCCTCGCCGAACGCACGGGGCTCGCGCGGTCCTCCGTGTACGAGTACTTCCGGTCCAGGGCGGCCGTGGTCGAAGAGCTGTGCGAGGTGGACTTTCCGGTCTGGGCCGCGGAGGTCTCGGCGGCGATGGCCGCGGCGGACGGGCCCGAGGACAAGGTCGAGGCGTATGTCCGGCAGCAGTTGGCGCTGGTCGGGGACCGGCGGCACCGGGCTGTCGTGGCCATCTCCGCGAGTGAGCTCGATGCCGGGGCCCGGGAGAAGATCCGCGCGGCGCACGGCGGGCTGGTAGCGATGATCGGCGACGCGCTGCGGGAGATGGGCCACGCCGAGCCTCGGCTGGCCGCGATGCTCCTGCAGGGCGTGGTCGACGCGGCGGTCCGGAGGATCGAGTTGGGAGCCGCGGAAGAGCCCGGCGCGATCACGGACGCCGCGGTGGGCATGGCACTACGGGGCGTACGGGGCTGAGCCCCTGCACGCCGGGTGCCCGGCGACGGGGCGGACGGCACGGCCCGGCCGTGTGCGAAGCGCCGCTCCCTCTTGCGGAGGGAGACGCCTCTCCTGGCCCGGCCCATGTCGACCGGCGGGCAGCGCTTCGGGCGCTCCTCGCCCATGCCCACGCCGGGCTGACTCTGCGCGAGCCGGGCGCCCGGGCCTGAAGCGTGGCCGCGGGAGGTGGTTTCCTCGATTCTCACGGCAGGAGGGTCAGGGACCCGGACGGCTGTCGCTGCGCGCTCGTCACCGGGAGCAGGCGGGACGGGCCCCTGTGCAGGAGCCAGGGCGGGAGCAGGGACAGGGGGTTCAAGTAGGTTCTGTCTCTTCGCAGGCCCCAGTGCAGACATGACGTTCCGCAGTGGGCGTCGCCCGGTTCGAGCGTGCCCAGTACCTCGCCCGCGGCCACCTCGTCGCCCTGGTGCACCGTCGCCCGTACGGGGGTGAAGGTCGTGCGCAGGGGCGGAGCGCCCGTGCCCGTCAGTTCGACGGCGACCACTCCACGGCCCGCGACCCGCCCCGCGAAGGAGACGCGGCCCGGCGCGACGGAGCGCACCGAGGCGCCCGGGGGCGCCGCGAGGTCCACCCCGCGATGGCCGCGGGCGTACGGCGTCGCAGGCGGGTCCCAGCCCCGCAGGACCGAGGGGTGCAGACCCACCGGCCAGAGGCGGGCAAGCTGCGGAACCGTCGCGTCGGGGGCCGGTGGACTGGCGGGAGGCGGCGGCGCCGGACCGTTCGCCCGGGCCAGGGCTGAGGGGGCCAGCGCACCCAGCACGGTCACCGTCATTCCCAACAGCAACCCCAGCCACGTGCACACACATCGTTTCGCTCGCATGCGAGAACGGTCCCGCATCTGACGGATCATGGCCGGGATCTGTGGACCACCGGCCGGTTGTGGACAGCGGCGTCACCCTGCACCTTCCGGGTCCCGTACACTTCTCGTGGCGATCCGGGTCACCGGGTCGACTTCGCACGCCCCGACACCCGGCCATCAAAAGCCGGTGTCAGCGCCCCTCGGTCCCTCGTGGCAAGGCGCATCGCGGGCGTCAGGCGCGAGTGCCGTCCGGCACACGCGGCACAACCGAGAACACCAAGGAGAACGGCCATGGCCGTCGTCACGATGCGGGAGCTGCTGGAAAGCGGCGTCCACTTCGGTCACCAGACCCGCCGCTGGAACCCGAAGATGAAGCGCTTCATCTTCACGGAGCGCAACGGCATCTACATCATCGACCTGCTCCAGTCGCTGTCGTACATCGACCGCGCCTACGAGTTCGTCAAGGAGACCGTCGCCCACGGCGGCACGGTCATGTTCGTCGGCACGAAGAAGCAGGCGCAGGAGGCCATCGCCGAGCAGGCCACCCGCGTCGGCATGCCCTACGTCAACCAGCGCTGGCTGGGCGGCATGCTCACCAACTTCTCCACCGTCTACAAGCGTCTGCAGCGCCTCAAGGAGCTCGAGCAGATCGACTTCGAGGACGTCGCCGCTTCCGGTCTCACCAAGAAGGAGCTTCTCGTGCTCTCGCGCGAGAAGGCCAAGCTGGAGAAGACCCTCGGTGGTATCCGCGAGATGCAGAAGGTGCCCAGCGCCGTCTGGATCGTGGACACCAAGAAGGAGCACATCGCGGTCGGTGAGGCCCGGAAGCTCAACATTCCGGTCGTCGCCATCCTCGACACCAACTGCGACCCCGACGAGGTCGACTACAAGATCCCGGGCAACGACGACGCGATCCGCTCCGTCACCCTGCTCACCCGCGTGATCGCCGACGCCGTCGCCGAGGGCCTCATCTCCCGCTCCGGTGCCGGCAAGGCCGAGGGTGACAAGGCCGCGGGCGAGCCGCTCGCCGCGTGGGAGCGCGACCTGCTCGAGGGCGAGAAGAAGGCCGACGACGCCGAGGTCCAGACCTCCGCCGAGACGGAGAAGGTTGCCGACGCCGAGCAGGCCGAGGTTGTCGCCGAGGCCGAGGCCGAGGCTGTTGTCGAGGCCCCGGCCGCCGAGGCCCCCGTCGCCGAGGCCCCGGCCGCGGACGCCGAGCAGGCCTGACCCCTCACCCCTTCGGGTCACGAACGGCGGGGGCACACCGAGCCCCCGCCGTTCGGCCCGTAGATCTTCAGACTTCGAGAGAGATTCCAGGAATCATGGCGAACTACACCGCCGCCGACGTCAAGAAGCTCCGTGAGCTCACCGGCGCAGGCATGATGGACTGCAAGAAGGCGCTGGACGAGGCCGACGGCAACGTCGACAAGGCCGTCGAGGAACTGCGCATCAAGGGCCAGAAGGGCGTCGCCAAGCGCGAAGGCCGCTCCGCCGAGAACGGCGCCGTGGTCTCCATCATCGCTGACGACAACACCTCCGGTGTCCTGGTCGAGCTGAAGTGCGAGACGGACTTCGTCGCCAAGGGCGAGAAGTTCCAGACCGTCGCCAACGAGATCGCCCAGCACGTCGTCAAGACGTCGCCGGCCGACATCGAGGCGCTGCTCGGCTCCGAGATCGAGCCCGGCAAGACGGTTCAGGCGTTCGTCGACGAGGCCAACGCCAACCTGGGCGAGAAGATCGTCCTGGACCGCTTCGCCCAGTTCTCCGGTGCCTACGTGGCCGCGTACATGCACCGCACCATGCCCGACCTGCCCCCGCAGATCGGTGTCCTGGTCGAGCTGGACAAGGCCGATGCCGACCTCGCCAAGGGTGTCGCGCAGCACATCGCCGCCTTCGCGCCGAAGTACCTCTCCAAGGAGGACGTCCCGGCCGAGGTCGTCGAGTCCGAGCGCCGCGTCGCCGAGGAGACCACCCGCGCCGAGGGCAAGCCCGAGGCCGCCCTCCCGAAGATCGTCGAGGGTCGCGTCAACGGCTTCTTCAAGGAGGCCACCCTCCTTGGTCAGCCGTACGCGCTCGACAACAAGAAGTCCGTCCAGAAGGTCCTGGACGAGGCCGGTGTCACCCTGAAGCGCTTCGTGCGCATCAAGGTCGGCATCTGAGTCCGTACCGCGATCGACGCGCGACCCCTATAGGGTCGGCAGCAGTCGTCCGCGTACGCCGACACGCGCGCGTGCGTGACGGACGACAGCAGATCTGACGAGGAGGCCATTGCCGCGTATGGGAGACAACACCCCACCGGCAATGGCCTTCTTCGTATGTGCACCATGAGGAGATCTCCATGACCACCACCCAGGCCGACAAGGGCGAGAAGACCGACGACGGCAAAGGCGCGGGCCGCTTTCTGCTGAAGCTTTCCGGCGAGGCGTTCGCCGGAGGCGGCGGACTGGGCGTCGACCCCGACGTGGTGCACAAGATCGCCCGCGAGATCGCGGCCGTCGTGCGCGGCGGCGCCCAGATCGCCGTCGTCATCGGCGGCGGCAACTTCTTCCGCGGCGCCGAGCTCCAGCAGCGTGGCATGGACCGGGCCCGCTCCGACTACATGGGGATGCTCGGCACGGTCATGAACTGCCTCGCCCTCCAGGACTTCCTGGAGAAGGAGGGCATCGACAGCCGCGTGCAGACCGCCATCACCATGGGGCAGGTCGCCGAGCCGTACATCCCGCTGCGCGCCGTACGGCACCTGGAGAAGGGCCGTGTGGTCATCTTCGGCGCCGGTATGGGCATGCCGTACTTCTCCACCGACACCACCGCCGCCCAGCGTGCCCTGGAGATCGACGCCGAGGCCCTTCTGATGGGCAAGAACGGCGTGGACGGGGTCTACGACTCCGACCCCAAGACCAACCCCGAGGCCGTCAAGTTCGACTCGCTCGGCTACGGCGAGGTCATCACGCGCGACCTCAAGGTCGCCGACATGACCGCCATCACGCTGTGCCGCGACAACAAGCTGCCGATCCTGGTCTTCGAGCTCCTGGCGGAGGGCAATATCGCGCGGGCCGTCAAGGGTGAGAAGATCGGCACACTCGTGGGTGACCAAAGCGGCCGGGCCTGACCGGGACCGACCTCGGCCGGGGACAAGCCCGGGCCGAGGATGGACCCTGACCGGGGGATGGACAATGTCCTGCCGGTCCGGAACCGTGCAGGAATAAGACGCGACGCAGCCGGCCGCCACCCCGACGAGGAGCAGCTGCCGGGCCTACTCAAGACACGCAGGAGCAAGTGGTGATCGAAGAGACCCTCCTCGAGGCCGAGGAGAAGATGGAGAAGGCCGTCGTGGTCGCCAAGGAGGACTTCGCCGCGATCCGCACCGGCCGTGCGCACCCGGCGATGTTCAACAAGATCGTGGCCGACTACTACGGCGCGCTGACGCCGATCAACCAGCTGGCCTCGTTCTCGGTGCCGGAGCCGCGCATGGCCGTGGTGACCCCGTTCGACAAGAGCGCGATGCGCAACATCGAGCAGGCGATCCGCGACTCCGACCTGGGCGTCAACCCGAGCAACGACGGCAACATCATCCGGGTGGTGTTCCCCGAGCTGACCGAGGAGCGCCGCAAGGACTACATCAAGGTCGCCAAGACCAAGGGCGAGGACGCCAAGGTGTCCATCCGCTCGGTCCGTCGCAAGGCCAAGGACGCCATCGACAAGCTGATCAAGGACGGCGAGGTCGGCGAGGACGAGGGCCGCCGCGCGGAGAAGGAGCTCGACGACACCACCGCGAAGTACGTCGCACAGGTGGACGAGCTCCTGAAGCACAAGGAAGCGGAGCTGCTCGAGGTCTGATGAACGACTCTTCCTGGGGGGCGCCGCCACAAGCCGGGTACTGGGGGCCGTCCGAGCAGGGGCCTGTCCAGGGGGCAGCCCCGGCGGGTCCCGCATACGATGCGCATAACGCGCAGCAGACTCGCCCCATGCCCATCGTGCCCGACGTACCCGCACACGGCGGAGACCAGGATGACGACCGGGGGGCCGCTCGGCTGAGTGGCCCCCTGTTCCGCGACGACACCCCGTCGGCGGGATCCCTCGGGACCCCGTCGCAGAAGCCGCAGGAGCCCATGCCCAGCCCCGTCCCACAGCCCGCCCCCGCGCCGCAGAAGAAGAGTGCGGGACGCGATCTGGGTGCCGCGATAGGGGTCGGCGTCGGGCTCGGTGCGGTGATCGTCGCGTCGTTGTTCGTCGTCAAGGCCGTGTTCGTCGGGGTCATAGCGGTCGCCGTGGTGGTGGGCCTGTGGGAGCTCACGTCACGGCTCGAGGAACGCAAGGGCATCAAGGCGCCGCTCGTCCCGCTGGCGGTGGGCGGTGCGGCGATGGTCGTCTCCGGCTACGTCCGGGGTGCCGAGGGCGCGTGGGTGGCGATGGCGCTCACCGCGCTGGCGGTCCTGGTCTGGCGGATGACGGAACCGCCCGAGGGCTATCTCAAGGACGTCACGGCGGGCGTCTTCGCGGCCTTCTACGTGCCGTTCCTGGCGACGTTCGTGGCCATGATGCTGACCGCCGACGACGGTCCGCGCCGCGTCCTGACGTTCCTGCTGCTGACGGTCGTCAGCGACACGGGCGCGTACGCGATCGGCTGGCGCTTCGGCAAGCACAAGCTGGCGCCGCGCATCAGCCCCGGCAAGACCCGCGAGGGCCTGTTCGGAGCGGTCACCTTCGCGATGGTCGGGGGCGCGCTGTGCATGCAGTACCTGATCGAGGACGGCACGTGGTGGCAGGGGCTGATCCTGGGCTTCGCGGTCGCGGCCACCGCCACGCTCGGCGACCTCGGCGAGTCCATGATCAAGCGGGACCTGGGCATCAAGGACATGGGCACCCTGCTGCCGGGTCACGGCGGCATCATGGACCGGCTGGACTCGCTGCTGCCGACCGCGCCGGTGGTCTGGCTGCTGCTGGTGCTCTTCGTGGGATCCGCCTGACCTGTCATGGGATCCGGCTGACCTGCGCACATGTCGGTGAGGGGCTCGTCGTCCACAGGGCGGCGGGCCCCTTTTCGCAGCGTGGTCGACGGATCGGCGTCAGTGGTGGCCCAGTCCACCGCTGCCGAACGAGCCGCTCCCGCCGTCGTGCCAGCGCTCTCGCTTCTGCGACGGGCTCGTGCGGGTCGACATGTGGGTCAGCTCGTACGGGGTGAGAGCGTGCTGACCCTTGGTCACCTTGGGTATCTCGGCGGGCTCCCGGATCTCCCGCATCTCGCGGACCGGGCCACCCTGCGGCACGTGCGGCTGTTCCTCGGCGCGCGGCAGACGCGGTGCGCGGGTCCGCATACGGCAGCTCAGCCAGAAGCTGCCGGCCAGGAGCGTGATGAGTGCCACGGCGATCAGGAACAGCGCGAGGCTGATCAGACCGCTGGGCTCCGCCAAATACATCGATGCAGTACTCATATCATGCAAATACCCGCAAATTACCCATCGAACCGGCCGCTCCGACCGCACCGAACGCCGGCGGCACCATCGACGATCACCCCGGAAACTCGGGCCGCGGGTCACTCCGATCCATCTGCGACACTGGTATGGCCATGCCTAAGCCCGGAGAACTCACATTCGTCGCCCCCCGCGGAGCCAAGAAGCCGCCGCGGCACCTCGCCGACCTCACGCCCGCCGAGCGCAAAGAGGCGGTTGCCGCGATCGGTGAGAAGCCGTTTCGCGCCAAGCAGCTCTCGCAGCACTACTTCGCGCGGTTCGCGCACGACCCCGCGGAGTGGACGGACATCCCGGCCGCCGCGCGCGGAAAGCTCCAGGAGGCGCTGCTTCCCGAGCTGATGACGGTCGTGCGGCATCTGTCGACCGACCAGGACACCACCCGCAAGACCCTGTGGCGCCTGTTCGACGGCACGCTCGTCGAGTCCGTCCTGATGCGCTACCCGGACCGGGTGACCATGTGCATCAGTTCGCAGGCGGGCTGCGGGATGAACTGCCCGTTCTGCGCCACCGGACAGGCCGGGCTGGACCGGAACCTGTCCACGGGCGAGATCGTGCACCAGATCGTGGACGGGATGCGGGCCCTGCGAGACGGTGAGATCCCGGGCGGCCCGGCGCGGCTGAGCAACATCGTCTTCATGGGCATGGGCGAGCCGCTCGCCAACTACAAGCGGGTCGTGGGCGCCATCCGCGCGCTCACCGACCCCGAGCCGGACGGGCTCGGGCTCTCGCAGCGCGGGATCACCGTGTCGACGGTCGGGCTGGTGCCCGCCATCCACCGGTTCTCCGACGAGGGCTTCAAGTGCCGTCTCGCCATCTCGCTGCACGCCCCTGACGACGAGCTGCGCGACACCCTCGTCCCCGTCAACACGCGGTGGAAGGTGCGCGAGGTGCTCGACGCAGGCTGGGAGTACGCGGCCAAGTCCGGGCGCCGGCTGTCCATCGAGTACGCCCTCATCCGGGACATCAACGACCAGGCATGGCGTGGTGACCGGCTCGGGCGGCTGCTCAAGGGCAAGCCCGTGCACGTCAACCTCATCCCGCTGAACCCGACGCCGGGTTCGAAGTGGACCGCCTCGCGGCCCGAGGACGAGAAGGCGTTCGTCGAGGCGATCGCGGCTCACGGGGTGCCGGTGACCGTCCGGGACACCCGGGGCCAGGAGATCGACGGGGCATGCGGACAGCTGGCCGCGACCGAGCGATAGTCTGATCGGCGGCAGTGCCCGGCAGCGCCTTTTCAGTCGATGGCGGCTGGTGCCGGCCACTGTCAGTCAGTGCAATTTCAATTTCCGACATCTTCATATTCCGACAGGGGAGCGCCACAGCGCTGAGAGTGCGGTAGCCGGAGCACCGGTGGGCCGCAGACCCTCTGAACCTTGCCCAGGTCATTCTGGGTAGGAAGTTCGGGCATCACTCAAGCTGTTGCGCCCTGCCCGGGAACCTTCCGAGGATCCCGGGCAGGGCCGCGTCTCTTCCTGGTCATCCCAGGAGGAATTCAGTGAGCATCAAGAGGACGACCACGGCCGCGGCCATCGGGCTGGGCCTCGTCACGCTGTCCGCGTGCGGGTCCTCCGACAGCGGCGGCGCCGGGGACTCCAAGACCGTCACGCTCGTCAGCCACGACTCATGGGCTGTGTCGAAGAGCGTGCTGCAGGACTTCGAGAAGCAGTCCGGGTACAAGGTCAAGGTCCTCAAGGACGGCGACGCCGGGCAGGCCGTCAACAAGGCCATCCTCACCAAGGACAACCCGCAGGGCGACGTCTTCTTCGGCGTCGACAACACCCTGCTGTCCCGTGCGCTCGACAACGGGCTGTTCCAGCCGTACGAGGCCAAGGGCTCCGACCAGATCGTCCAGCAGTACCGGATCGACCAGGACAAGCACCGGGTCACGCCCATCGACTCCGGTGACATCTGCGTCAACTACGACAAGGCCTACTTCAGCAAGCACAAGCTGGCCCCGCCCGCCTCGTTCGACGACCTGATCAAGCCCGCGTACAAGAACCTCCTCGTCACCGAGAACGCGGCCACGTCCTCGCCCGGCCTCGGCTTCCTGCTCGGGACCGCGGCGAAGTACGGCGACGACGGGTGGCAGGACTACTGGAAGAAGCTCAGGGCCAACGGCGTGAAGGTGGTCGACGGCTGGGAGCAGGCCTACAACGACGAGTTCTCCGGGTCCGCGGGAGGCAAGAAGGCCAAGGCCGACCGGCCGCTGGTCGTCTCGTACGCCTCCTCCCCGCCCGCCGAGGTGATCTACGCCGACCCGAAGCCGAAGACCGCGCCGACCGGGGTCGCGAGCGGCACCTGCTTCCGCCAGGTCGAGTACGCGGGGCTGCTGAGCAACGCGAAGAACACCAAGGGCGGCAAGGCGCTTCTCGACTTCCTCATCAGCGTCGAGTTCCAGGACGACATGCCGCTGAACATGTTCGTGTACCCGGTCCGCGAGACCGCCCAGGTGCCCGAGGAGTTCGTGAAGTTCGGCCCGCAGGCCAAGGATCCCGAGACCCTGGCGCCCGCCAAGATCGCCGACAACCGTGACCAGTGGGTCAAGTCGTGGACCTCGCTCGTACTGAAGTAGCGCCTCGGAGGAGACGCAAGGAGAGCGCGACGCGGATCGGGCTGATGGCCCTGCCCGTCGCGTTCTTCGCCGTCTTCTTCGCCTACCCCGTCGCCGCGATCGTCGCCCGCGGCCTCAAGATCGACGGGGTCTGGCGGTTCGGGCGGATCGGTGAGGTGCTCGCGCAGTCCGACATCCGGCACGTCCTGTGGTTCACCACCTGGCAGGCGCTCGCCTCCACGGCGCTCACGCTGCTGATCGCGCTCCCCGGCGCGTATGTATTCGCGCGCTTCGACTTCAGGGGCAAGCAGGTGCTGCGAGCGGTGGTGACGGTCCCGTTCGTGCTGCCGACGGTCGTGGTCGGTACGGCGTTCCTGGCCCTGGTGGGCCGGGGCGGACTCCTCGATCAGCTGTGGGGCGTACGGCTGGACACCACCGTCTGGGCGATTCTGCTCGCGCACGTCTTCTTCAACTACGCGGTGGTCGTACGGACCGTCGGCGGGCTCTGGTCGCAGCTCGACCCGCGTCAGGAGGAGGCCGCGCGGATGCTGGGTGCCTCCCGGTTCGCGGCCTGGCGCAAGGTGACGCTGCCGGCGCTGAGCCCGGCCGTGGCCGCCGCCGCGCTGATGGTCTTCCTCTTCACCTTCACCTCGTTCGGTGTGGTGCAGATCCTCGGCGGGCCGACCTTCTCCACCCTGGAGGTCGAGATCTACCGGCAGACCTCGGAGATCTTCGACCTCGCGACCGCGGCGGTGCTGACGATCGTCCAGTTCGTGGCGGTCGGCGCGATCCTCGCCGTGCACGCCTGGACCGTACGCCGCCGGGAGACCGCACTGCGTCTGGTGGCTCCGGAGGTGACCGTGCGCCGACCCCGCGGGGCCGGTCAGTGGGCGCTGCTGGGCGGGGTCCTGGCGAGCATCCTCGTTCTCCTCGTCCTGCCGCTCGGGGTACTGGTCCAGCGGTCCCTGGACGCACCCGGCGGCTACGGATTCGCGTACTACAAGGCGTTGACCTCGGCCGACAGCGGCATCTTCCTGGTGGCACCGATCGCGGCGATCGGCAACTCGCTGGAGTACGCGCTCGCCGCCACCGCCGTCGCCGTCGTGATCGGCGGTATGGCGGCCGCGGCGCTCACCCTCCCCCAGTCTCGGCTTCGCTCGACCGGGGGGACTCCCATGACCGGGCGTCTCGTACGGGGCTTCGACGCGCTGCTGATGCTGCCGCTCGGCGTGTCCGCCGTAACCGTCGGGTTCGGCTTCCTGATCGCGCTCGACGAACCGCCGCTGGATCTGCGTTCCTCCTGGATCCTGGTGCCGCTCGCGCAGGCACTGGTGGGCGTCCCCTTCGTCGTACGCACCATGTTGCCGGTGCTGCGGGCGGTGGACGGAAGGCTCCGGGAGGCCGCCGCCGTCCTCGGAGCGTCGCCCTGGCGGGTGTGGCGGGAGGTCGACCTGCCGATGGTGCGGCGGGCGCTGCTGATCGCGGCGGGGTTCGCCTTCGCCGTGTCGCTGGGCGAGTTCGGGGCGACGGTCTTCATCGCGCGGCCCGACAACCCCACCCTGCCGGTTGCCGTGGCCCGGCTGCTGGGGCGTGCGGGTGACCTCAACTACGGCCAGGCGATGGCCCTTTCGACGATCTTGATGGTGGTGTGCGCGGTGGCCCTGTTGCTGTTGGAGCGCATCCGCACCGACCGGACGGGGGAGTTCTGATGGCGCGACTGGCGAAGCAAGCGACGGAGGAGGCGCAGGAGGGAACGACGGAGCATCCCCGGACCCGGACCTGGACCCGGACGGGCGACGCCCTGCTGAGGGTCGAGGCCGCGTCCGTACGCTTCGGCGGTCGGCCGGTACTCGACGCCGTCGGCCTCGACGTCGCCGAGCACGAGATCGTGTGTGTGCTCGGACCGAGCGGCAGCGGCAAGTCCACGCTGCTGCGGGCGGTGGCCGGACTGCAGCCGCTCGACGCGGGCCGCGTGCTCCTGGCGGGGCGCGACCAGGCCGGGGTGTCCGCGCACAAGCGGGGTGTCGGGCTGATGTTCCAGGATCACCAGCTCTTCCCGCAGCGGGACGTGGGCGGCAATGTCGCCTTCGGGCTGCGCATGCACGGCGCGTCGAAGGACCAACAGGCCGCACGGGTCCAGGAGCTGCTGGAGCTGGTCGGGCTGCCCGGGGCCCAGGCGCGCGCTGTCGCCGCCCTCTCCGGTGGTGAGCAGCAGCGGGTCGCGCTGGCCCGTGCGCTCGCCCCGCGCCCCCGGCTGCTGATGCTCGACGAGCCGCTCGGCCAGCTGGACCGCTCGCTGCGGGAACGGCTCGTCGTGGAACTCCGGCAGCTCTTCGGCGAGTTGGGCACGACCGTGCTCGCCGTCACCCACGACCAGGGCGAGGCCTTCGCGCTCGCCGACCGGGTCGTGGTGATGCGCGAGGGACGGATCGCCCAGTCCGGCACGCCACTTGAGGTCTGGCAGTACCCGGCGGACGAGTTCGTGGCCCGTTTCCTCGGCTTCGACAACGTGGTCGCGGCGACGGTGCGCGATCGGCTCGCGGACACCCCGTGGGGGAAGGTCCCGGTGCCGGAGGGCACCGCGCAGGGTCCCGGCACGCTCCTCGTACGGCCCGCGGGCGTGCGGCTGGTCGACCCCGCGGACGGGCTGCGCTGCACCGTGGCCGCACGCACCTTCCGGGGCAACCACGTCGCCGTACAGCTGAAGCCGGAAGACGCGCCGCCCATCGAAGCGGCGTGCGCGCTGCGGGAGGCGCCCGCGCCCGGTGACGAGGTCGGCGTGGTGTTCGAGGCAGCCGAAATCGTCGTGCTCGGGGAGCCGTCGGCGCCGTAGGGTGCGGATCATGACGCCACTCGCACATGACCGCTACTGCGACGCGATCGAGCTGGAGGTGCGGCTGCTGAGGGACGTGGTGACGTCCGGGGCCGACCTGTCCGCGACCGTGCCGACCTGCCCGGACTGGTCGCTGGAGCGGCTCGTGCGGCACACGGGCGGCGCGCTGCGCTGGGTCGAGCTCATCGTCCGCACGAGGGCGCGGGAGAACGTCCACGACGAGCAGGTGCCGCT
Source organism: Streptomyces sp. NPDC058086 (assembly GCF_042885015.1). Classification (NCBI taxonomy): domain Bacteria; kingdom Bacillati; phylum Actinomycetota; class Actinomycetes; order Kitasatosporales; family Streptomycetaceae; genus Streptomyces; species Streptomyces sp. NPDC058086. The sequence continues at coordinate 27,796 of NZ_JBHVST010000032.1, forward strand.
CCTTGAGGGACCCGCCGCCGAGGGCGACCCCGCCGCGCTGGACGCCTGGCTCGCCGAGACCGGCGAGATGCTCGTGGCCGCGCTGCGCGAGGCGGGGCCCGACACCGAGGTGTGGGCCTGGGCAGGGGACCTCAGCTCCGGCTTCTGGGCCCGCCGGATGACGCACGAGCTGGTGATCCACCGAGCCGACGCGACGCTGGCGGCCGGGCTGCCGTACGAGGTGGCGTCCGATGTGGCCGCGGACGCGATCGACGAGTGGCTGGGGATCATCGAGTTCGTGCAGCGGACGCGACCGCACGACGCCGCCGCGGCCGAACTGCGCGGCCCGGGCCGCAGCATCCATCTGCACGCCACCGACACCCCGCCCGAACTCGACGCCGAGTGGGTCGTCGAGCTCACCGAGGAGGGCGTCACCTGGCGCCGGGACCACGAGAAGGCAACCGTCGCGCTGCGCGGCCCGCTCACCGACGTCCTGCTCGCCTTCTACCGCCGACTGCCGCTGGACGACGGACGGTTGGAGGTGCTGGGGGAGCGGGAGCTGCTGGACTTCTGGCTGGAGCGGGCGACCTTCGGCTAGCCGGCGGACCCGGACAGGCGTGTGGCCCGCCCCCTTCGAGAGGGACGGGCCACACGTTTCACGCGGACGTACGGTGTGCGGTTCAGCTCGACTTCGAGGCGCCGCGGCGACGCATGCCGAAGAACACCGCTCCGCCGCCGACCAGCACGAGGGCACCGGCGATACCGGCGATCATCGGCGTGTTGGAGTTCGCACCGGTCTCGGCGAGGTTGGAGCTACCGGCCGCGGGGGACGGGGCGTTGTCGCCCGGCGTCGCGGGCGCGGCGCTGCTCTCCGACTCCGACGGGTTCTCGGAAGGCGTCCCCGAGGAGGCGGGCGAGGAGGGGGTCTCGGAGGGCTTCGGGGTCTCCGAGGCCGACGGCGAGGGCGACTCGGTGGTCTTGCACGCGTCGGACGGTGTCGTCAGCTGCGGCGAGATGTCCTCGTTGACGATCTTCCCGGCCTCGATGCGCACGCGGTACGTGGCGTTGGGGGCCCAGTCCTCGGAGAAGGTGACGACGGCACCCTTCTTGGTGCCCTTGACCGTCTCGGAGCCCACCATGCGGGCGTCCGCTCCGTTGGACTCCAGGTACACGCTGACCGTGGCCTCGACGCCCGAGGCGTCGGTGTCGGTCACGGTGATGATGCCCTTCCCGTTGTCGTCGCAGGACGCGACGGCCGAGAAGTCACGGATGTTGCAAGCAAGGGCGTTGCCGGCGACGCCGAGCGCGAGCGCGGCCGTGGCGGAGGCAACACCGAGGATTCGCACGGAACGTGCGGTACGGCGAGATATGGACACGATTGCCCTTCACAGAATGCGCAACTGCGGGGGGTTTAAGGGGGGTTCTGCTGTGTCAACAGGGCCCCCTCGGGCCTCACAGGTTTATAAGTGCCACCTAAGGGCTGTCAATGCATATGCCCTGCCGTGCCGTCGGCTTTGCCTTGTCGTTAACCGCCGAGGCGTTTGAGCGCCTCCGGTGCCTCCTCGATCCGGTCCACCAGTGCGATCCGGGACTCCATGGACCGTTCGCGGGCAAGGGACTGGAGAAGGGGCCAAGTGGGGTGTTTTTCGGTCCAATGCGCACGGTTCACGAGAACCATGGGGGTGGGCTCACCGCGTGACTCGTAGTAGTTCGGGGTCGCGTTGTCGAAGATCTCCTGTACGGTCCCGGCGGCGCCCGGCAGGAAGACGACACCCGCGTTCGAGCGGGCCAACAGCCCGTCCTCCCGGGTCGCGTTGGCGAAGTACTTGGCGATGTGGGCGGCGAAGGCGTTCGGCGGTTCGTGGCCGTAGAACCAGGTCGGGATGCCGACGGAGGGGCCGCCGTCCGGCCAGCGCTCGCGCACGGCGAAGGCGGCGCGCGCCCAGTCGCCGATGGAGGGGGTGAACGAGGGTGCCTCGGCGAGGAACCGGAGCGCCTCGGTGAGCATCTCGTCGTCGAACGGGGCGGCGTACGCGCCGAGGTTCGCTGCCTCCATCGCGCCGGGGCCGCCGCCGGTGGCGACCGTGAGCCCGGCACGCGCCAGTTCGCGCCCCAGGCGTGCGGCGCCCTCGTAGGCCTCCGTGCCGCGTGCCATCGCGTGGCCGCCCATCACGCCCACGACTCGGGTGCCGACGAGGAGTTCGTCGAGCGCGTCCGACACCGAGTCGTCGTGGATCGCGCGCAGCATCGACGCGAAGATGTCGCCGTCGGCCTTGGTCTGCTGGAACCAGGCGTACGCGCGGGCGTCCGGGGTCACCCCGTAATCCGTGTCGAGCGACGCGAAGAGCTCGTCCGGGGAGTAGAGCGACCCGCGGTAGGGGTCGAAGGGCAGTCCGGGTATGGGCGGGAAGACGAGCGCGCCGGTGGCCCGTACCCGTGCCGCCGCCGTGGGGTCCATCGGGCAGCCGAGGAAGACGGCGCCCGCGGTGTCCACGGCTAGCAGAGCGTCCGTACGGTCCGTCAGATCCACCGCCTGGACGCGGAACCGGGCGAGCGAGCCGTGCTCCGAGACGACCTTGTCGAACTCGGCGAGAGACTCGATCTCGCGGTCATGGGCGGCGTGAAGGGGGGTTGGCTGCACGCGGCCATGCTAGGGGTGGGTCCTTCGGCTGCGGGCGGCGGTCTCCCCTCTTTGAGAGGGACACGCGCGTGAGTGTCCCCCCCCCGGAGGGGTGCTCAGCTCTGGACCGCGGCCGGGTCCATCCACATGACTTCCCAGGTGTGGCCGTCCAGGTCGTCGAAGGTGCGGCCGTACATGAAGCCGTGGTCCTGGGCCTCCCGGGTCCCCGAGCCGCCCGCCGCGAGGGCCTTGTCACAGAGCTCGTCGACCTTCTCGCGGCTCTCGGCGCTCAGACACAGCAGCACCTCGCTGGTCTTCGTCGGGTCCGCGATCTCCTTCTTCGTGAAGTCCGCGTAGCGCTGCTTGCTCAGCAGCATCGCGATGATCGTGTCGCTGATGACGACACAGGCGCAGTCGTCCGTCGTGAACTGCGGGTTGATCGTGTAGCCGAGCTCGGTGAAGAACTTCTTCGAGGTGTCGACGTCGTTCACGGCGAGGTTCACGAAGATCATCTGCTGGTACATGAGGGGTCTCTCCCGGTGAGGGTGAAGTGATGCGGTGCCGTTCGCAGAGGTAGACCGTCACTCCGCGCGGAACTCATCGCCCGGCGGGAAAGTAAGGGGAAAGAAGCGGGAGGGACCCGGGACGGAAGCGGGAGGGACCCGGGACGGAAGCGGTAGGGACCCTGGAGGGAAGCGGTAGGGACCCTGGAGGGAAGCGGGCGAGAAATAGTGCGCGTGCTCAGCGCACCAGCGGCACCGCCGCCAGTTCCGCGACCACCCAGGTCAGCGGGCCGAACGCGGCGAGCAGCGCGCCCGCGCGGAGCAGCGCGGCGCCCCGCAGCACCGTGGTCGGTGCCCCCATGCGCAGCAGCGCCGCCGTGGTGTCGGCGCGCGCGTGCTTGGCTTCGACCGCAGACGTCAGCAGGGTCGCGACGGTGCACCCGGCCACGAGCAGCGCTCCGAGCGTGCTGAGGGGACCGAACGAGGGGCGCGCCCCCGAGTACACCGTCGCCATGGCGTACGCGCCGGACGCGACCGCGCACACCACGCCGAGCGGGCGCCCGATGCGCCGGGCCTCCTCCTGCAGGACGCGCCCGGCGAGCAGCCGCAGCACGCCGGGGCGTACGGCCTGGAGCAGCCGCCCGCACAGGTGCGTGACCGCGGGGGCGGCCAGCATCAGCCCGAGCGCGGTCAGGGACCAGCCGCCGAACACCCGGGCGGGGCCGCCCGTGAAACGGCCAGGCAGCGCCAGGCCGGGTCCCGAACGGCTCGCGTACGCCTCCACGGCAAGGCCCGCCGCGATGACGGCGGTGCCCCAAGGCAGTCCCCCGGGGGTGGGCAGCGGAGGGGCGGGCTGCTGCGGATCCATCGGGCGCCCCGGCTGGTCGGCGTACGGGCCGGACTTGGCGCGTGTACGGGACGGCTCACGGGGGGAGTCCCCGTCGGCGCCCGGCCGTCGGGGACGGGTCGGCCGGGGACTCCGCGGTCGCAGCGCCACCGCGCTCGCCAGGGAGGCGGCCAGCGGGACCAGCAGCAGCAGGGTCACGGCCGCGGGCAGCGGCAGCGGGTGGTCGGAGGCGAGGAAGGCCGCCGCGTCGCCGTCGAAGGGCATGCCGGGGAGGTCGCCGCGCAGGTGCAGGAAGACGAGCAGCGCGAGCACCGAGCCGAGCGTGGTCGACAGGGCGGTGGTGACCGCCGAGATCGCCATCAGCTGGCCGGGGCCGAGCCCGATCGCCGAGAGCCCCGGGCGCGGCCGGGTCCCCGGGTCCGTACGGGCGACCGCGACCGCGAGGTGCACGGTGGCGGCGGCGGGCGCGAGGCACCACAGGAGCCGGAGCAGCGCGCCGGCCGAGGGGTCCGGGTGCGCCAGCGCGTACCCCAGCGTGCACAGCAGCAGAAAGCCGGTGCCCGCCGAGGCGGCGGCGACCAGGAGTCTGCGCAGCTGGACGAGGGAGTGGGCCCCGCGGGCTAGACGGAGAGCGAGCACGCGGCCCGGCCTTCCGTCTCGACGACCGGGGGCAGGTGGAGGGTGTTCACGCGCCGTCCGTCGAGCAGCGACACTGTGCGGTCGGCGAGGGCCGCGGTGTCCGCGTAGTGCGTGGCGAGGACGACCGTGATGCCGTGGGAGCGGGCCGCCGAGGTGAGGGTGCGCAGGACGTGGGCGCCGTCCTCGCGGTGCAGCGGGGCGGACGGTTCGTCGGCGAAGAGCACCTTGGGGGAGAGGGCGAGCGCCCGGGCGATGGCGACGCGCTGCCGCTCGGTCTGGAGCAGGGCGTGCGGGCGTTTGCGAGCGCAGTCGCGGATGTCGAGGCGTTCCAGCCATTCGAGGGCGGCGGTCTTGGCGGCCCGGCGGCCGCAGCCGCGCAGCATCAGGGGCAGCGCCGCGTTCTCCCAGGCGTTCAGTTCCGGTACGAGGACGGGCGTGGGGTCGATCCAGCCGAAGCGGTCGCGGCGCAGCCGTTCGCGGGTGAGGGGGTCCATGGTGTGCACCGGCGTGCTGTTGAACCAGACCTCGCCCCGCTGGGGCAGCAGCTGCCCCGACAGACACTGGAGCAGGGTCGTCTTGCCGCTGCCGCGCGGGCCGCCGACGGCGAGGATCTCGCCGTCGCGGATGCCGAGCGAGACACCGCTGAGTGCGGGCGAGCCGTTGTGCTTGACGTGCAGGGCGCGTGCCCAGAGCACGTCGTTGTCCGGCGGGGCCACCATCGCGTACACCTCGTTCAGATCAGATTTGCGCTGCCAATCCCCCGGACGGGGGAACGAAGGCAGGGCCGATCGGTCACTGGGCACGCTAGGGAGTCGGGGGCGGGAGGCCGGACAGCACGCGGCCCCGGGGCGCCCATTCTCACTCGAACGGGCGCCACCGGGGCCGTTGTTGATCATCCCGGAGGAAGATCAGAGCTTCGTCCACGCCTCCGTCAGCACCTGACGGACGATCCCCTCGATCTCGTCGAAGGTCGACTGGTCGGAGATCAGCGGCGGCGACAGCTGGATGACCGGGTCACCGCGGTCGTCGGCGCGGCAGTAGAGGCCGTACTCGAAGAGCTTCTTGGAGACGAAGCCGTAGAGCACGCGCTCCGACTCCTCGTCCGTGAAGGTCTCCTTGGTGGCCTTGTCCTTCACCAGCTCGATGCCGTAGAAGAAGCCGTTGCCGCGGACGTCGCCGACGATCGGCAGGTCGTGCAGCTTCTGCAGGGTCTGCAGGAAGTTGGCCTCGTTGTCGAGCACGTGCTGGTTGAGGCCCTCACGCTCGAAGATGTCGAGGTTGGTGAGCGCCACGGCCGCGGAGACCGGGTGGCCGCCGAAGGTGTAGCCGTGCAGGAAGGTGTTGTCGCCCTTGTAGAACGGCTCGGCGATCCGGTCCGAGACGATGGCGGCACCGATGGGGGAGTAGCCCGAGGTCATGCCCTTGGCGCAGGTGATGATGTCCGGGATGTAGTCGAACTTGTCACAGGCGAACATCGTGCCGAGGCGGCCGAAGGCGCAGATGACCTCGTCGGAGACGAGCAGCACGTCGTACTTGTCGCAGATCTCGCGCACGCGCTGGAAGTAGCCGGGCGGCGGCGGGAAGCAGCCGCCGGCGTTCTGCACCGGCTCCAGGAAGACCGCCGCGACGGTCTCCGGGCCCTCGAAGAGGATCTCCTGCTCGATCTGGTCGGCGGCCCAGCGGCCGAAGGCCTCCGGGTCGTCGCCGTGGATCGGGGCGCGGTAGATGTTCGTGTTCGGCACCTTGTGCGCGCCCGGGACGAGCGGCTCGAAGGGGGCCTTCAGAGCCGGCAGGCCCGTGATGGACAGGGCGCCCTGCGGGGTGCCGTGGTAGGCGACCGCACGCGAGATGACCTTGTACTTCGTGTAGTTGCCGGTGAGCTTGTGGTACTGCTTGGCGAGCTTCCACGCGGTCTCGACGGCCTCGCCGCCGCCCGTGGTGAAGAAGACCTTGTTCAGGTCGCCCGGAGCGTAGTGCGCGAGGCGCTCGGCGAGCTCGACGGCCTTGGGGTGGGCGTAGGACCACACCGGGAAGAAGGCCAGCTCCTGCGCCTGCTTGAACGCCGTCTCCGCCAGCTCGGTGCGGCCGTGGCCCGCCTGGACCACGAACAGGCCCGCGAGACCGTCGAGGTAGCGCTTGCCCTTGTCGTCGTAGATGTAGGTGCCCTCACCACGGACGATGGTGGGAACGGGCGCGTTCTCGTACGAGGACATGCGGGTGAAGTGCATCCACAAGTGGTCGTACGCGGTCTTGCTCAGGTCCTGTGTGCTCACGGCTATCGGGTTCCCCACATGTAGGTCTGCTTCTTGAGCTTCAGATAGACGAAGCTCTCGGTGGAGCGCACCCCGGGCAGGGCCCGGATGCGTTTGTTGATGACGTCCAGCAGGTGGTCGTCGTCCTCGCAGACGATCTCGGCGAGGATGTCGAACGAGCCCGCGGTCATCACCACGTACTCGACTTCCGACATGGCGGTCAGCGCGTCGGCCACCGGATCGAGGTCGCCCTCGACATTGACGCCGACCATCGCCTGCCTGCGGAAGCCCACGGTGAGCGGGTCCGTGACGGCGACGATCTGCATCACGCCCTGGTCGAGCAGCTTCTGGACGCGCTGGCGCACGGCCGCCTCGGACAGGCCGACGGCCTTGCCGATCGCGGCGTACGGACGGCGTCCGTCCTGCTGGAGCTGCTCGATGATGGCGAGGGATACGGAGTCCAGCTGGGGACTGCCGTTCCTGGACTCGCGGGTGGAGTCCCTGGGGTCTGCGCTTCGACTGGCCACGAGCTCACTGTGCACGACGTCTCGACGGTTCCGCAAGGCTGTAGCGATGAAATTCGTTGTTTACAAGGTCGTAGTTTGCGGATTTCGCAGTCAAGGGGTGACTGGGGGTGTTGAAAACGTGGGCTCACGGATTAGGGTGGGTGTCTCAGCGATTGGACACCTGAACTTGGAGGGCCGGCAGTGAGCACCGAGCTGCGTCGTCTGCGCAATTACATCGACGGTGAGTTCCGGGACGCCGCCGACGGGCGGACCACCGAGGTCGTCAATCCCGCGACCGGCGAGGCGTACGCGAGCGCGCCGCTGTCCGGTCAGGCCGACGTGGACGCCGCCATGGCGGCCGCCGCCGCGGCCTTCCCGGCCTGGCGCGACCAGACCCCGGCCGAGCGCCAGAAGGCCCTCCTGAAGATCGCGGACGCGTTCGAGGAGCGGGCCGAGGAACTGATCGCCGCCGAGGTCGAGAACACCGGCAAGCCGATCGGGCTGACCCGGTCCGAGGAAATCCCGCCCATGGTCGACCAGATCCGCTTCTTCGCGGGCGCGGCGCGGATGCTCGAGGGCCGCTCGGCAGGCGAGTACATGGAGGGGATGACCTCCATCATCCGCCGCGAGCCGATCGGTGTCTGCGCGCAGGTCGCGCCGTGGAACTACCCGATGATGATGGCGGTGTGGAAGTTCGCCCCGGCGCTCGCGGCGGGTAACACGGTCGTCCTGAAGCCCTCGGACACCACCCCCGCCTCCACCGTCCTGATCGCCGACATCATCGGCGGCATCCTGCCCAGGGGCGTCTTCAACGTCATCTGCGGTGACCGCGAGACCGGCCGTGCGATGGTCGAGCACCCGACCCCGGCGATGGCCTCCATCACCGGCTCCGTACGCGCGGGCATGTCCGTCGCCGAGTCGGCGTCCAAGGACCTCAAGCGGGTCCACCTGGAGCTGGGCGGCAAGGCCCCGGTCGTGGTCTTCGAGGACACCGACATCGCCAAGGCCGTCGAGGACATCTCGGTCGCGGGCTTCTTCAACGCGGGCCAGGACTGTACGGCCGCCACCCGCGTCCTCGTCCAGGAGTCCATCCACGACGAGTTCGTCGCCGCGCTCGCCAAGGCCGCCGCCGAGACGAAGACCGGTCAGCCGGACGACGAGGACGTGCTCTACGGCCCGCTCAACAACCCGAACCAGCTCAAGCAGGTCGCCGGGTTCATCGAGCGGCTGCCCGCGCACGCCAAGGTCGAGGCGGGCGGCCAGCAGGTCGGCGACAAGGGCTACTTCTACGCCGCGACCGTCGTCTCCGGCCTCAAGCAGGACGACGAGATCATCCAGAACGAGGTCTTCGGGCCGGTCATCACCGTCCAGTCCTTCACGGACGAGGCCCAGGCCATCGAGTGGGCCAACGGCGTCGACTACGCCCTCGCCTCCTCGGTCTGGACGAAGGACCACGGCCGCGCGATGCGGCTGTCGAAGTCCCTCGACTTCGGCTGCGTGTGGATCAACACCCACATCCCGCTGGTCGCCGAGATGCCGCACGGCGGCTTCAAGAAGTCCGGCTACGGCAAGGACCTGTCGGCGTACGGCTTCGACGACTACACGCGGATCAAGCACGTGATGACGTCGCTGGACGCGTAGTTCGTACGGTGTGAACCGCGCGGCCCCGGACGGGAGTTGATCCCGTCCGGGGCCGCGGTGTTCCCCCCTCGCGGTGGTCGGGCGTGCCGGCCGCCGCTGGTCGTGAGAGACGGGAGGCCCGGGTCACCGGGGGTTCCGGGCTCGATACGCAGGGACTTGCCCGGGCCCGTGCCCGCTCCCTTGCCGGGTTCGGGCAGCGGCGGCAGGCCGGAGGGCGCCGACTCCGTACGAGGTGGCCGTGCGAGGCAGCCTTACGAGGTGACCGCACGAGGTAACCGCCCGGAAACCAGGCGATTGACAGGGTGTCGGGTCGGCGCGCGACCGCTCGACGCAGCGTCCATTGTTCGTGCGGAGTCGCAGCAGGCATGCTGCCGGGGTGCCAGAGATTCGGAAGACCTCGCCCCGCTCCCGCCGGTCCCTGCTGCGCGCCCTGGGCGGGGGTGCGGCGCTCGGGGCCCTCGCGGGCTGCGGGGTGCCCGCCGCGTACGTGTCACCCGGTGACCGCGCCGGAGCCGACCTCTCAGCCCGCGACAAGCGGCTGACCTGGGCGAACTGGCCGCTCTACATAGACACCGACGACAAGGACCACACAAAGCGGCCCACGCTGGACGCCTTCCGCAAGCGCACCGGGATCTCCGTCGACTACATCGAGGAGATCAACGACAACGACGAGTTCTTCGGCAAGATCAGCCCGTCCCTGATGAACCACCAGCAGACCGGCCGCGACCTGATCGTCATCAGCGACTGGATGTGCGCGCGCTTCGTCCGGCTCGGCTGGGTGCAGGAGATGGACCGCGCCAGGCAGCCGAACGTAGCCAAGTACCTCGACCCGCTGCTGAGCCGGCCCGCGTTCGACCCCGGCCGCAAGTCCACCGTGCCGTGGCAGTCCGGTATCACCGGCATCGCGTACAACCGCCGCAAGCTCGGCCGCGAGATCAACCACGTCTCGGACCTGTGGGCCTCCGACCTCAAGGGCAGGGTCACCCTGCTCTCCGGCCTCGACGAGGCGTTCGCGCTGCTCATGCAGGGCAACGGCGTCGACATCACCCGGTGGAAGGCCGACGACTTCCACAAGATCTGCGACCAGGTCGAGAAGTATGTGCACAGCGGCCAGATCCGCCGCTTCACGGGCAACGACTACACCAAGGACCTGGTGAGCGGTGACGTACTGGCCTGTCAGGCGTACTCGGGCGACGTGATCCAACTCCAGGCGGACAACCCGGACATCCGCTTCGTCGTCCCCGAGGAGGGCGCCGAGCTGTGGTCCGACTCGCTGATGATCCCCAACCTGGCCCGCCACAAGGCCAACGCCGAGAAGCTCGTCGATTACTACTACGAGCCCGAGGTCGCCGCCGAACTGGCGTCCTGGGTCAACTACGTCTGCCCGGTCCCGGCCGCCCAGCACGTCCTCGCCTCCTCCAAGGACGAGGACACCGCGGCCCTCGCCGAGAACCCGCTGATCTTCCCGAACGCCACCATGCGGAAGCGGCTGGCGATCGCGCGCGACATCACGTCCACGGAACGCACGGAGTTCGCCAAGCGCTGGAACACGATCGCGGGACTCTGACGGCCCCGCGACGGACGACGCTTCGATCCGGAGCCGTGCCTGGTGGAACGCCATGCGCGCCGACAGGCCGTTCACCTCGTCCGAGGTGGCGTCACGCAGCTCCGCTGTGCGCTCTGCTCACCGGCTGGTGGTTGCGGTGTCCGGCTGGTCGTCGTAGTCGAGGGTGGCGGCCCAGCTGGCGAGGAGTTTGAGGCTGTCGTGGGACGGCGTGCCGGGCTCGGCGCTGAGGGCGGTGAGGGTGAGGCCGGGGTCGGTCGGGATGGGCATGGCCTCGAAGGGGAGGGAGAGTTCGCCGACCGCGGGGTGGTGGAAGTGCTTGACGCCGGTCTGGTGCAGTCGCACGTCGTGGGCGGCCCACAGGGTGCGGAACTTCTCGCTGCGGGTGGAGAGTTCACCGACGAGGTCGGTCAGGTCCCGGTTGTACGGGTCGCGTCCCGCCTCGGTGCGCAGCAGCGCCACCGCTCCGGCCGCCTGGGCCTCCAGCTGGGGCAGGAAGTCGGCCGCGCCGGGGTTGAGGAACTCGTACCGGGCGAGGTTCACGGGCCGGGCCGGGTCGGCGAACACCGGGTCGTACAGTGCGCGGCCCAGCCGGTTGGTGGCCAGGATGTCCAGGCGGCCGTTGCGGATGAAGGCGGGTGCCTCGGTCATCGCGTCGAGCAGGTGCTGCAGGGTGGGCCGGATCGGCTGCGGGGCCCGGCGGCGGGGTGCGCGGCGGGTGGTGTTGGCGGTGCGGGCCAGGTCGTCGAGGTGGGCGCGCTCGGCTTCGTCGAGCTGGAGGGCGCGGGCGAGGGAGTCGAGGACGGTCTCGGAGACGCCGGAGAGGTTGCCGCGCTCCAGGCGGGCGTAGTACTCGGCGCTGACGCCGGCGAGCAGCGCGACTTCTTCCCTGCGCAGCCCCTTGACGCGCCGGTTGCCGCTGTAGGCGGGCAGCCCCGCCTGCTGGGGCGTGATCTTGGCGCGACGGCTGGTCAGGAACTCGCGTACCTCGCTTCGGTTGTCCATGGCTTCGAGGCTACGGCGGCTTCCTCGGCGGTGTCTGCGGCGGTGGGGTGTACTGCCAGTACACGTATCAACGAGTTCTTCCACGCGCGCGTGACCTGCGGTTCCATCGGTTGTGGCGCGATCGGCGCCAGGCCGACCGGCCCGGTCGGCCGGAGCGTCGTCCGGGTGGCGGCGGCCGTGGCCTGCGGGCGGAATGAAACCCCGGCGCGGTGTCGCCCACCCGTCTGACGGCGGGCCGATCAGCGCCGTCGCGCAACGTGGAAAGGACACGAACGATGACGGAGAAGACCTCACCGGGCCCGCGGGAGCTGTTCGGGGACGTCGCTCCCGCGCTGGCCGCCTACAGCGAGGACGTGCTGTTCGGGCAGGCGTGGAAGAGCCCGGAGCTGTCGCCGAGGGACCGCAGCCTGGTGACCGTGGCCAGCCTCATCACCAGCGGCAGCAGCGAGCAGCTCACCTTCCACCTCCCCTTGGCCAAGCGGAACGGCGTGACCGAGGCGGAACTCATCGAGACGATCACCCACATGGCGTTCTACGCCGGATGGCCCAAGGCGATGTCCGCCCTGACGGTGGCCCGGGAGCAGTTCCGCTCGGCCTGACCCCGTCCCACCAGCGGGACCTCGTTCTCGTCACCCCCTCACGGCCGCCCTGCGGCGGCCGACGCAAGGAGTACCACCATGGAGATCCTCAAGCAGCCGACGACCATGAAGCTGCCCGCCCAGATGGTCACCGGCGACGCCTGGGCGGACGTGATCCACCGGGGCGAGGAGCCCTCCCGGGCGCGGGCCAACATGGTCCGCTTCGCCCCCGGTGCCCGCACCGCCTGGCACAGTCACGGCCTCGGCCAGACCCTGCGCGTCGTGTCCGGAGTCGCCCTGATCGGCACCCGGGACGGCGTGATCATCGAGGCCCACCCGGGCGACACCATCGGTTGCCCGCCCGGCGAGGAGCACTGGCACGGCGCGACCCCGGACCACTTCATGGAGCACATCGCGCTGTGGGAGGGCGACGAGGTCAACTGGCTGGAGCACGTCACCGGCGCCGAGTACGACGGCCCGCGCACCAGCACCCGTACCTCGCACTGACCACAGCCGACAGGAGCGCAGGCGTCAGCAGCGACCGGGGACGGCACACCCCACACGGTGGCGGTGATCACGCTCGCGGGAGATCGCCGAGCGGAACCGCCACCTGGCTCCTCGACATCGCCGTGGCAGCCGAACCGATGCTGACGCCGCCGACCGGATGACCTCGACACGCCGCCGCCCGCAGAGCCGGGCGAGCGGTACGGAACGGCCGACTCCTTCCCCCTCGCACGGCCCCGGCAGCTGACGCCCCACCCCGTTCGACCTTCCCCTCACTCTGGAATGAGTCATGCGCGCAACCGTGATCCACGCCCCCGGTGACATCCGGGTGGAGAACCTCCCCGACCCGAAGATCCTCGCCCCCGCCGACGCGGTGATCCGGACGGTCGCCGCCTGTGTGTGCGGCTCCGACCTGTGGGACTACCGCGGCATCAACGAGGTCGCCCAGCCCACACCGATCGGACACGAGTACGTCGGCGTGGTCGAGGAGACCGGCTCGGAGGTGCGGGACATCAAGCCGGGGCAGTTCGTCATCGGCTCCTTCTTCGCCTCCGACAACACCTGCCCCGTGTGCCGCGCCGGCTACCAGTCCTCGTGCCCGCACAAGGAGTTCGTGGGCGGCTGCCAGGCCGAGTACATCCGTATCCCGCTCGCCGACGGCACCCTGGTCGCCCTCGACGGACAGCCCGACGACACGTTCGTCCCGAGCCTGCTCACCCTTTCCGACGTCATGGGCACCGGCTGGTACGCGGCCGCCGCCGCCGAGGTGAAGCCGGGCTCCACGGTGGTCGTGGTCGGCGACGGCGCCGTCGGCCTGTCCGGTGTCCTCGCCGCCAGGGAACTCGGCGCGGAGCGGATCATCGCCATGAGCCGCCACGCCTCCCGGCAGCGACTGGCGGCCGAGTTCGGCGCCACCGACATCGTCGCCGAGCGCGGTGACGAGGGCGTCGCCCGTATCAAGGAGCTCACCGGCGGCATCGGCGCCGACTGCGTCCTGGAGTGCGTCGGCACGCAGGAGTCGATGCGGCAGGCCGTTCAGTCCACCCGCCCCGGCGGCAACGTCGGCTTCGTCGGCGTCCCGCACGACGTGGCCATCGACGGCCAGGAACTGTTCTTCTCCCACGTCGGCCTGCGCGGCGGCCCCGCCCCGGTACGCCGCTTCCTGCCCGACCTGATCAACCGTGTCCTGTCCGGCCGTATCGACCCGGGCAAGGTCTTCGACCTGGTCCTGCCGCTGGACGAGGCCGCCGAGGGCTACCGGGCCATGGACGAGCGCCGCGCCATCAAGACGCTGCTGCGCCCCTGACACGCCGGCAGGCCGTTCGCCGTCCCCGCCCACCGCAGCGGCGAATTCCCGCCGAGCCCAGCCCTGTCGGCACCCACGCCGACCCGCGATTGGAACCACACCCCATGGACAGGGGAAGGAGATTTCCCCGGCTCTGTGAGCCCCGCTCGCGTGACGTCCGCGCACGTCGGCGGAGGCGCCTGTCAACGCCGTCGGTGGCGCCGGAACGGGCTCCGACGGCTTTGCCAGCTCTTTACAACCCACTCTCCCGCTGCCTCGTCTCTTCGCACGATCCGTAACTCAGCCCGCCGGGTCACCGGGCGGGCGGACCGACGAAAGAGAGCGATTCATGCGCCGAACTGTCCTCAGCACCATGGCACTCGCGTGCACCGCCGTGCTGGCGAGCACGGTGCCCGCGTTCGCCAGTGGGGCGAGCCCGGTCCCGACGGTCCGTCCGACCGCCACCGCCGCCCCCTCCCAGGCGCCGACCGGCAGCGCCGCCCCGAGCGCCGCCCCGAGCGCGGTGCCGACCACCCGCCCTGCCTCCGGCACCCCGTCCCCGGTTCCGAGCGTCGGCACGCCGACCCGGGCGCCGTCCCCGGGCCAGGTCGCCGTCGTGCCGAAGGGAGCGCCCGACACCGGTGTGGCGCCGACGGCGTCGAAGTCCGGAGGCCAGGGCGGGCTGATCGGCGGGGGTGCCGCCGCGGCGTTCGTCATGGGTGGCGCGGCGGTCTTCGTCGTACGTCGCCGGCGGGCGACCGGGGAATGACCTCGCTCTCCAGGCGCGCCTTCGTCACCGCGGCGGCGGCCTCGCTGCTCGTGAGCTGCGGCGGCCACGGAACCGACTCGACCGCACCCGAACAGCCCGGCAGCACGCCGGTCCCCTCGCGGACCTCCGCCAAGGCCGCGCAGGACCTCGGGCGTTCGGTCCCGGTCGGGTTGCGGATCCCGGCCATCGGGGTCGACACCCCGGTCATGCAGCTGGGGCTGGCCGCGGACGGCAGCGTCCAGGTGCCCCCGATCACGGCGCACGACCGGGCGGGCTGGTACCGGAACTCGCCGACGCCGGGGCAGACCGGTCCGTCGGTGATCCTCGGCCATGTCACGGTCGGCGCCTACGGGGACGGGGTCTTCCGCCGTCTCGCGCAGTTGCGCAAGGGCGACCGGATCGCGGCGCGTCTGGAGAACGGCACGACGGCGGCGTTCACCGTCACCACCGTACGGACGGTCGCCAAGGCCGACTTCCCGTCGGACGAGGTGTACGGGGACGTGGACCGTCCCGAGCTGCGGCTCATCACGTGCGGAGGGGCCCGTACCGGTACGGGCTACCTCGACAACGTGATCGTCTTCGCCGCGCTGAGTTCAGCGGCGCCCTGACCCGCCGGGACCCAGCCCGGGCCGATGGAACGTACGCCGCCGGCCCGGGCTCTTCCCCCACGGGTGCCCGCACGACACGGGTGCCCGCACGACGTCACGACCATGGAGAGCTTTGAAACGGTCCCGCGAGAAGGCCGCGTCCGAGCTGTTCGCCGCCCTCTATCCGCGCCTCGCCGGCTGGTGCCGCCGTCTCGTCGACGACGACGAGACGGCCCACGAGATCGCCTCGGAGGCGTTCACCCGGCTCTGGGCCCGCTGGACCTCCGTGGCGGAGCCCCGGGGCTTCCTCTACGTCACCGCGGCCAACCTCGTCCGGGACCACTGGCGCAAGCTGGAGCGCGAACGCAGGGCCGTACACCGTGCCACCGCCGAGGCCGCCGTCCGCCCGCACACCGAACAGTCCGACCCGTCCGTACGCCTGCTCGTGCAGTCGCTGCCGGAACGACTGCGCGTCCCGATCCTCCTGCACTACTACGCTGACATGCCGATCCGGGAGGTGTCCGTGCTGACCGGACGCAAGGAAGGAACCATCAAGGCCGACCTCCACGCGGCCCGCGAACTGCTCCGCGCCCACCTGAGGAGAAGCCTTGATCACACACTCTGACGAGGGTCCGGACCTCGAACCCGACGACCCGCTCGCCGTCATCCTGCGGCCCGCGTCCGACTACCTCGGCCCACCTCCCGGCCGCTACGAGGCGATCCGCCGCGGCGCGGCCCGCCGCCGGCTGCGGCGTGCCGCGGTCGGGGTCGGGTCGGTGTGCGCCGTCGCCGCCCTCGTCGCGCTGCCGGTCCGCCTGTCGACGTCCCAGGCACCCGCGTCCCCGACGGTCCCGCTCGCCCCGCCGCCCGCCGAGGGCCGTCCTTCGTCCGTGCCCCCCAGCCCGTCGGCGTCCCCCGTGCCCGTCAGCCCCAGTCGCACCCCGGAGAGCCGGACGGTCAGTCCCACCCCCGGGAGCCGGACGGCCGGCCCCACCCAGACGGCCCGGACGACCGGCCGCGTCACGACCCAACCGGCCGTCCCCACCCCGGCACCGTCGTCGACACCGACCACGCCCGTCGCCCAGCCGTCGATCGCGCCGAGCGGCTCTCCCCGCCATTGAGCCGAGCGGCTCTCCCCGCCGTTGACCGGACGCCCCTCACTCCGTTGACTAATCAATGGAGTGTCAATACAGGGTGTTAATTTGGGGAAATGGCTCTGCGCAACGCGGTGATGGCCGCGCTTCTGGAGGGCGAGGCGTCCGGATACGACCTCGCGAAGGGGTTCGAGGCCTCGGTCGCCAACTTCTGGATGGCCACCCCCCAGCAGATCTACCGCGAGCTGGAGCGGATGGAGGGCGAAGGGCTCATCTCCGCCCGCGTCGTGCAGCAGGAACGTCGGCCTAACAAGCGGCTCTTCTCGCTCACCGAGGCCGGACTCGACGCGATGCGCGCCTACACGGCCGAAGTCCCCAGCAAGCCGACGGCGATCCGGGACGAACTGATGGTCAAGGTGAGTTGCATCGACATCGGAGACGCCGAAGCCGTACGGGCCGGGGTCGTCGAGCGTGTGGAGCGGGCCGGCGCCAAGCTGGCCCGCTACCGGCGCGCGCAGGAACGCATGCTGGCCGGCCGCAGCGAGGAGGAGTACCTCGCCACCGTCGAACGCGTGGGCCCCTACCTCACCCTGCTCGGCGGCATGGCCCTGGAGCAGGCGAACCTCCAGTGGGGCGAGACGGTCCTGAGGAGACTCGACCAGCGGGCCGAGGCCCTCGGCGCCGCGGCTCGCGGCTGACGCTCCGGGTGCCCCGTGCCCGTTCTGGGCGGGGTCAGCGGCCCGGATCGTAGGCGAGTTGCTTGACCAGGCGCAGGACCAGGGCGGTCTCGACGGCCTGGACGCCGTCCAGGGCGCCGATCTTCTCGCTCAGATACGTGTACAGCTCCCCGCTGTTGCGGTAGACGGTCGAGGCGACGATGTTGGCCTGCCCCGTGGTCGCCGCGGCGAAGCGCACCTCGGGGTGCGCGGCGAGCGCCCGTCCGACATCTGCGAGTGCGGCCGGCGCCACGGTGAGCCACAGCATGGCCTCCACCTCGTGGCCGAGGGGTTCCTGGTCGAACTGGACGTCGAAGTAGAGCACCCCGGTGGCCCGCATGCGCTCCAGACGCCGCTTGACCACGGACTCCGACTGGCCGGTGGCCGCCTGGAGTTCGGTGAGCGTGGCGCGCCCGTCCCGGACGAGTACCGCCAGCAGCGCCTCGTCGGCCGCCTCCAGCGGGAGGGCATCGGTGACCGGCTCGACCGGCGGTGGGCGCAGGGCCGCCTGCTGGTCGGGGGCCAGTCCGTTGGCCTTGTTGAGCCAGTCCAGCTGTCCGCCGTAGAACGAGTGCAGCATGCAGTGGGCGCTGACCGAGACCACACGGGGAGTGCGCTGCAACCGGTCGAAGAGCAGTTCGTCCCGGGCCTGCCGGCTGCGTGGCTTCATCGCGCACATCACCTCGGTGCCGCCGGAGATCAGCGAGACGTACGAGGTGTCGGGGCGCCGGGCGAGTGCGCCCGCCAACTGTTCGGCCACGTCCGGGGTGCAGCGCAGCCGGACGATCCAGTTGGTGCGGCCGAGCCGGCTCTCGTCGATCACGCCGAGCACCCGCAGGCGTGCCGTGGTGCGCAACCGCCGCATGCGTCGGGCGACGGTCTGGTCGGAGACCCCGAGCACCTCCGCGATCCGGGAGAGCGGCGCCCGTCCGTCGATCTGGAGGCACTGGAGCAGTCTCAGGTCGAGTGCGTCGAGCGCGCGGGACGCCATCGGCTCCGCCTCCTCTCGCTCCATGCGGACTCCCGGAGTCAATGATCGAGCATGACGGTGAGGCCCGGGACCAGTGTGGTCCCGGGCCTCGTACGAGCGCCCGTTCCGTCCCCACGAAAGGGCACCCCCAGGGCCTGTTCGGCGGACCGTGCCGCGGACGCGCCCTGGCGCCGGGGTCAGCCGCGCTGCCCCAGCCGGGGCTCCGCCGCCCCGGTCTCCTGCGGCGCCGCCGGGGCGGCGCCGGATCCGGCCACCGGCCTGGTGGCCGGCTGCCGCGGGCTGCGCAGCAGGACGGCGCCGACCGCCGCGGCGACCAGGGTCAGCACCGCGGCGATGACCAGGCACAGGTGGAGGCCGTCGAGGAAGGCCTCGGACAGGGCGCCCAGGGCACGGCCCCGGTCGGCGCCCAGGTTCATGCTCGCGACCGCGCCCAGGCCGTTCGCGTCCACCGCGGAGGTGACGCTCCGTACCGTCGTCGCGGGCAGGCCGACGTCGGTGAGGTGGCCCGGCAGGGTGTGCAGGGCCTTGGTGGACAGCACGGCGCCGAGGACGGCCGGGCCGAGCGCGCCGCCGACCTGCCGGAACGCGCTGTTCCCGGCGGCCGCCATACCGGCCTGGCGCAGCGGTACGGAGGCGACGGCCGCTGCCGTCATGGGCGTGATGACGAAGCCCAGGCCGAGGCCCAGCAGGGCCAGCCGCCAGGCCAGCGAACCGAACGAGGTACCGGCGTCTATGGACGTCAGCGACAGCAGCGAGGCCGCGGTCACCAGCAGCCCGCCGGTGATCAGGACGCGGGGCGACACCTTGTGCATCAGCCGTCCGGCCGGTGCCCCGACGAGGATGCACATCAGCGTGACCATCAGCATCCGGGCCGCCGCCTCCAGGGTGCTGAGCTGCTGCACCATGCCGAAGTAGAGGCTGAGGGCGAAGAAGAAGCCGATGAGGCCCAGGAAGCTGATCATGGCGACGAGCGTCGTGGCGGTGAAGGCGGGGCTGCGGAAGAGCGTCAGGTCCAGCATCGGGCTGTCACTGCGCCGCTCCACCAGGACGAACGCGACGGCCGCGACCGCCGCCGCCACCAGGGCCACGATCACCTTCACGTCGGTGAAGGAGCCGGCGCCGCCCTCGATGACGCCGTAGACCAGCGCGGTGATCGCCACCG
This sequence comes from Streptomyces sp. NPDC058086, assembly GCF_042885015.1. Taxonomy (NCBI): domain Bacteria; kingdom Bacillati; phylum Actinomycetota; class Actinomycetes; order Kitasatosporales; family Streptomycetaceae; genus Streptomyces; species Streptomyces sp. NPDC058086. The sequence continues at coordinate 47,038 of NZ_JBHVST010000032.1, forward strand.
CGGCGGTGATCTGGCCGGGCCAGTCCAGACGTCGAGAGCCGGGGGCGCGCGAGTCGGTCACCAGCCGGGCCGCGAAGGCCATCGCGAGGAGCGAGGCGGGGACGGGCAGCAGATAGATCCAGCGCCAGGAGTAGTGCTCCAGTATCAGTCCCGCGATCACCGGGCCGACGGCCAGCGCCGCCATCAGGGCCGTGGCCCACAACCCGACGAACTTGCCGCGCTCGCGGTGGTCGGGCACCGCGTGGCTGATCAGCGCCAGCGTCGTGGGCAGCAGCGCGGCGGCGCCCAGACCGGCGAAGGCCTGGCCCACCCAGAGGACCTCGACCGACCGCGCGCACAGCGCGATCGCCGCACCCACCGCGCTGAACGCGAGACCCGCCTGGAAGACCTTCTTGCGGCCGTGGACGTCGCCGAAGACGCCGGCGGTCAGAATCAGCGCGGCCATGGGCAGCACGAACGCGTCCGAGACCCAGGACAGTTGGGCGGTCGACGTGTGCAGCGCCCGCTGGATGGTCGGCAGGCTCACCGAGACGGTGGTCACCGGAAGATACGCGACGAACACGCCCACGCAGGCCATGACGAGCGTGGCCGCCCGCCGTTCCCGCGGCTCGTTCGCCGTTGTCGTGACGTTCACGGAACTCTCTCTCCCTTGCGGCGCACCGCACCGCGATCGCTTGATACGGCGCTCACCTTCGGGGCCGCCTGCGGGCCGGGGCCAGCCACGGCAGGGGAAATCCAGGAAATTCGACATTCCGGACCCGGTTTCCCGGGATTTCCGTGATTGCCGTCAGGGGACGCCGCTGACCTGGCGCCCTGCTCGGCGGATAGGTTCGCGGGTATGACGACGACATCGCAAGAAGCGTTTCTGCGGGCCTTCCACGCCGAGCGGCCGGCGGTGACGGCGGACGCGTTCGCCGGTGGACGCGCTGCGGACGGCCGGTCCAGCTACGAGATGCTGTGCGACCGGGTCGCCGGACACGGTCGGGTGCTGGATCTCGGTTGCGGCGACGGTCTGTTGCTCGAACTGCTCGCCCGGACCGAGGGACGGCGGCCGGCCGGGGTGGACCTCTCCCCGGAAGCCCTGGCGCTGGCGCGACGCCGACCGCTGCCCGCCGGGACGACGCTGTCGGAGAGCCGGGCCCAGCACCTTCCCTTCGCCGACGACACCTTCGATGCCTGTGTCTCCCACATGGCGCTGATGCTGATGGGCGAGGTGGAACAGGTGGCCGCGGAATTGGCCCGGGTGCTGCGCCCCGGGGGCATGCTGGCGTGCGTGATCGGCGGCGGCGCCGTGGGCGGTGAGGCGTACGAGCTGTTCATCGGGCTGTTGCGGTCCGCGATCGAGACGGCTCCCGCCGGGCAGCGCATCCCCGCTCTCGGGGACCGCAGGACCCGCAGCCGTGCGGGGCTCGACAGCGTCCTCGCACCGGTCGGATTCGCCCCGGTCGACTGGGAGACCGTCCCCATCGACCTGAGCGGTCCGGTGGAACAGGTGTGGGACGCCCTGGCGGGTGTCTATGACGTCGGCCCGCTCGACGCGGCCACCGTGGAGTCCCTGCGTGCGGCCTTCCTCACCGGGGCGAAGAAGCTCACGGCGCCGAACGGGGTCGTCCCGTGCGGGATGAACGTGCATCTGGTGACGACGAACCTGACGACTACTTGAGCGCCGCCATCGCGATGCGCAGGGCGACCGGGTTCATCTCCTCGCCCTTCGCGTCCGTGGCGTTGACCGAGTAGACGAGCGTGCGGGAGAGATCGCGGGTGGCCGCCATGACCGCCGTGTATCCGTACCGCCCGCCCGACTTGAGCCAGTAGACCCGCCCGCCGTACTCGAAGCGCTCGAGTCCGGCGCTCATGGTGGCCCCGTCGATGTGCGACGGAACCGTGAACATCTCCTTCAGCTGCGGCTCCGGGACCAGGTCGCCACGGAAGAGGTGGGTGGTCAGCCGCTCCAGGTCCGCCGTCGTGGAGATCATGTCGCCCGCCGCCCAGCGGTCCGCCTGGTTCCAGTCGGTGACGTCGACGAACTCCGTCGTGCCGTCCGCCCGCTTCACTGCCTGGTAGCCGAGGTTGTGCGGCCCCCGGATGCGCGGATCGGTACCGGGGAAGTACGTGTGCGGCATCCCGGCGGGCCGCAGCACGCGCCGGGTGGCCTCGGAGGCGTACGAGTGACCCGTGACCTTCTCGATCAGCATGCCGAGGATCGTGTAGTTGATGTTCAGGTAGTGCTGCCGCTCGCCGGGGCAGAACTCCGGCCCCTTCGCCACCGCGGAGGCGACGACCTGCCTGGGCGTGAGCGTGTCGAAGCGGTGTGCGTACGCGTCCGCGAAAGAGTCGCCGAAGCCGTCACCCGCCTGGATCCCGCTGGTGTGGTTCAGCAACTGGCGTACGGAGACGGGCTTGAAGGCGGGCGACAGCAGCCCGGGGAGATAGCGCTGTACGGGCGCGCCCAGATCGACCTTGCCCTCGGCCGCGAGTTGCAGCACGACCGCCGCCGTGACCACCTTCGTCGTCGAACCGGCCCGGAAGAGCGCGTTCGGGTCCGCCGCGCGGCCGCTCGCCAGATCGTGCACTCCGCCGCTCCCGAGCCAGCGGCCGTCGGTGCCCCCGACGCGTACGAGCGCGGCCGTCGCGTCGGCGTCCGGCAGCCCCACGAGCGCGGCGCGCAGGGCGGCGGCGTCCGGTCCGGTCGTGACCGTGGCCGCCGTGGCCGTCCGTGGCGCGGCGGAGGATGCGGCCACGGCGGGCACGGCCAGCGGGCCGGCCGCCAGGCCCAGCACGAGGGTGGTGGCGACGGCGGTGACGGTTCGGGTACGGGCGGGCATCTGCGGCTCCTGGTGTGGACGGGACGGTGAGATCATCCTGCGGTCGCCCACCCGTTCCCGGATCCTCCCCGAGGACGGCCCGGCCCCGGGCGCCGACCCGGATCAACTGCCCTGCTGCATAAGGGTGTTGTGGGGGATCGCACCTAGGTGGGGCGCGGTGAAAGTTTTGTGGGCCGGGAAGGGCAAAAACTGTTATCGCGGAGGGCGGCCCTCCGTCTCCTGTGTGTCAGGACCCGACGAACGGCTGTGATCTGCGGCATAGCGCGCGGACAGGCTTGCCGGGGTGGGGGATCCTGCACTCCCGCCCGTGTGTGCCAAGTGGCAGGGGCGGTCACCGTGACACCGGAGGGGACGTACGTGGACGGGCGGCAGTGGCGCTCCATCATCGCGGCCGCGCAGGCCGGCGACCGGCGCGCACTCGACGAACTCGTCGCGGGCTGGCTCCCGCTCGTCTACAACATCGTCGGCCGCGCCCTGAACGGTCACGCGGACGTCGACGACGTCGTGCAGGAGACCATGCTGCGCGCCGTCGACAACCTCGGCTCGCTGCGCGACCCGGACAGCTTCCGGTCCTGGCTGGTCGCCATCACGATGCGGCAGATACGGGAGCGCTCGCGCCGCCGGACGGCCGAGCCGCTGGCCGACGGCGCCGGCGAACAGGCCGCCGACTTCGCCGAACTGACCGTGCTGCGGCTCCAGTTGGAGGGGCAGCGGCGCGAGGTCGCGGAGGCGGTGCGCTGGCTCGACGACGAGGACCGCCAGTTGCTCTCGCTGTGGTGGCTGGAGGTCGCGGGCGAACTCACCCGGCGCGAGCTGGCGGCGGCGGTCGGGATCAGCAGGCAGCACGCGGCGGTGCGGGTGCAGCGGATGAAGCAGCGGCTGGAGACCGCGCGGGACATCGTGCGGGCGCTCGACGGCCACCACCCCGGTGCGGGCAACTCCCCCTGCTCCGACCTGCGGTTGGTGACCGCTCGCTGGGACGGACGGCCCGACTCGGTGTGGCGCAAGCGGGTGGCCCGGCACATCCGGGGCTGCGCGTACTGCTCCGGCGCCCGCGAGGCCGTCGTACCGGCCGAACGCCTCCTCGTCGGGATCGCCCTCGTCCCGCTGCCGGTCGGCTTCACACTGTCGCTCGCGTTCGGCGGCAAGACGGCGGTCGCCGCCACCTCCGTCGGCTGGTCCGCCAAGCTCCTCGGCCTGCTCACCAAGCCCGCCGTCGCCGTCGCGGCCGGCGCCACCCTCGCGGCGGGCGGCCTGTACGTCGTCACGCGGACGCCCGACGACCCGCCCCCGGCCCTCGCCGCGCCCACGGCGGCGAGCACCGCACGCCCACCGTCGGGACGTACGGGCGAGCCGTCCGCCTCCCCGGCCCCCTCACCGTCCCCCTCCGCCTCCCCGTCACCGTCTCCGTCGCCCTCGAAGACCCGCGTCCAGCTCTACGGCACCGTCGTCGACGCCGTCGACAGCGCGCCCGCCGCGAGCGCGCTCCCGGCGGCGCTGCCCCGGCGCGCCGAGAAGGGCGTCACCGCCACCGGCGCGCCCGCCACGGGCCTCACCCACCGCGGGGAGACGGTCACCCTCAGCGGGCAGGGCTACTTCCGGGTCCGCTGGCAGGTCCTGCTCCAGCAGCGCGGCGGCGCGCTGCTCATGCCGACCTGGACCGGGCTGAGCGGCAAGCTCTTCCACGTCGCCTCGGGCGGCGGTCACCGCATGGACGACGTGCAGTCGGGCTCGACCGACGGCACGACCTGGATGGGCGGCCCGTCCGTGGGCTACGCCGTCCTGCCCTCCGGCACCCAACAGATGTGGCAGAACGAGTACTTCTGGATCGACGGCACCGTCACCCTCCACCAGAACGAGGGCCCCGCCGACTACAACCTCTTCGTCCAGACCTCGACCTGGGACAAGGTGACCGAGGACGTCCGCACCGGCCCCGCCCAGGGCGTGATCCGCTACGGCCTCGTCCGCGACAACGGCAAGGACACCGCCCCGGTGCCGCAGTACCTGACCCGCTCGACCCCCGCCGACCCGGCGACGGTGAGCCGGCGCTCGCAGGTCACTTCCTGACTCCCCCGGGGGCTCACCGCGGCACGCCGACTCAGGTCTTGCGCAGCGCGCACAGCGCGTCGATGCGGTTCGTGGTGATCGAATCCACCCCCATGTCCAGCAGCCGGCGCATGGAACGGCGGGTGTCGGGTGTCCAGACGGAGAGCAGATGGCCGCCGCGGTGGACGCGGGCCGTGAGGGCGCGGTCGACCAGGCTGAATCGGTAGTTGAGCCAGCGCGGCCGTACGGCTTCGAGGAGCGCCGGGCGCGGCGGTGCGAGACTCGTCCAGGTCAGCGCGATCTCGGCGGCGGGGTCGGCGGCGCGCACCGCCAGCATGGCCGGGGCGCCCGCGCAGTAGTACACCCGGTCCTGGGCCCCGCACTCACGGATGACGTCGACGATCCTGTGTACGGCCGCGCCGTCGGGCTCTCCCGGCAGATCGACCAGGACCCGGCTGTCCTTGGTCGTCTCCAGGGCCTCCGCGAGCGTCGGCACCCCGCCGCCCGTGAGCCCTCGCACCTCGTCCGAGGAGAGCGACCTGAGCGGCCGCTCCAGCTCCCACAGCCGCTTCAGCGTCTCGTCGTGCAGCAGCACGGGCACCTTGTCGCGGGTCAGCCGTACGTCGATCTCGACCGCGTCCGCGCCCAGTTGGAGCGCGGAACGCAGCGAGTCGAGGGTGTTCTCGCGGACGCGATAGGGGTCGCCGCGGTGGGCCACGGCAGTCACGGTGCGCATGGGCCCATTGTGCTGGTCGCTCAGGGTGTGAGCCACGCCGAGGCGTAGGTGTCGATCTCCTCCGCGAGGCGCGTCCTGCCGGCCGGGTCGAGGAAGGACGCCTCCACCGCGTTCTTGGCGAGGGCGGCGAGGCCGAGTTCGTCGAGGTCGAGGAGACGGGCGGCGACCGCGTACTCGTTGTTGAGGTCGGTGCCGAACATCGGCGGGTCGTCGGAGTTGATGGTGACGAGGACCCCGGCCCGGGTGAACTCCTTTATGGGGTGCTCGTCGAGGGTGCGGACCGCGCGGGTGGCGATGTTGGAGGTCGGGCAGACCTCCAGCGCGATGCGGTGCTCGGCGAGGTGGGCGAGCAGCTTCGGGTCCTGCGCGGAGCTGGTGCCGTGCCCGATGCGCTCGGCGCGCAGCTCGTTCAGCGCGTCCCAGACGGTCTCCGGCCCGGTCGTCTCACCCGCGTGCGGCACCGAGCGCAGTCCGGCCGCGATCGCCTGGTCGAAGTACGGCTTGAACTGCGGGCGCGGTACGCCGATTTCGGGGCCACCGAGTCCGAAGGAGACCAGCCCCTCCGGCCGTAGCCGGTCGTCGGTCGCGAGCCGCAGGGTCTCCTCGGCCGCCTCGAGCCCCGCCTCGCCGGGAATGTCGAAGCACCAGCGCAGGACGACCCCGAACTCGGCCTCCGCCGCCTTGCGGGCGTCCTCGATGGCGTCCATGAAGGCGCGCTCGTCGATGCCGCGGCGGGTGGAGGACCACGGGGTGATGGTCAGCTCGGCGTAACGGACCTGCTGCCGGGCCATGTCCCGGGCGACCTCGTACGTCAGCAGCCGTACGTCCTCGGGGGTGCGGATCAGGTCGACGACGGACAGGTACACCTGGATGAAGTGGGCGAAGTCCGTGAACGTGAAGTAGTCCGCGAGGGCCTCGGGGTCCGTCGGCACCTGGGAGTCGGGGTGGCGGGCGGCGAGGGTGGAGACGATGCGGGGGGAGGCGGATCCGACGTGGTGCACGTGCAGTTCGGCCTTGGGCAGTCCGGCGATGAAGGTGTGCAGGTCGCGGACGCCCTCGCGGGTGCTGAGCTGGTCGGTCAAGGATTCCTCCCCGGAACGGCGCCCCCGGACCGTGGTCGGGGGGCGCGGGTGATCGGCTGATCGGTGATTCGGGGATCATCGTAGGCCGCCACGCACGGGGTGAAGCCCCGGGCCGTAGCATGACGGCAGGTACGACAGAGGAGGGGACCTCACGCATGTCCGAGGACGCGCAGGCACCACAGGTGCCGCAGAACGCCGCCGCGACCCCGTGGGCGTCCCCGGACCAGTCGGCTCCGCCGCCGACGCAGATCGACGTGCCGTTGGCCGTCGGTTCCGAGGACGCGATACCCGGCGGGAACCCCCAGCCGGGTTCCCCGCCCGGCGGCCCCCCGGACAACGGCGCCGCCGGCCCGCGACCCGAGCCGAACCCCTGGGCCGCGCCCGCGGACCAGGCACCCTCCCGCGCGCCCGGTGCTCCCACACCCCCCTCGGTGCACAACCAGCCGACGGTCGTCGCCCTCCCCGGGCCGGGCACCCCGGGCCACCCCCAGTCCCCGCCCCAGTCCTGGGACAACCCCTTCGCGTCCCCCGCCGCCGCGCCTTCGCCCCACCCCCAGCCCGCCCCGGGAGAACCGGTTCCCCCGCCGCCCATCGCTCCCGAGGGCCCGGGTCAGGTCCCGTACGGCTACGGATACGGCTACCCGGCCTACCCCGCGCCGGGAGCCGGCTACCCGGGCGCCCCCGGCTACGGCTGGCCGATGATGCACCCGGTGCCGAGCAACGGCATGGGCACCGCCGGGCTGGTGCTCGGCATCATCTCGGCCGTCGTCTTCTGTCTGTGGCCGGTCGCGATCATCCTGGGGATCCTCGCGGTGACCTTCGGCGTGCTGGGGCGACGCAAGGCGCGCCGCGGCGAGGCGAACAACCCCGGTCAGGCGCTGGCCGGGATCATCTGCGGAGCGGTCGGCATCGCGCTCGGCATCGCGATGATCGTGGTCTTCTTCGTCCTCCCGGACGACAGCGGCGACAGCGACCCGTTCAGCGGAGACGACGGCTACTCCACTTCACTAGTCGTGCCGCACCTCGGCTAGCTCACCAACCGCTCCCGCGCCTGACCTAGTTCTCCCTGAGGAGCCGCTCCCGCGCCTCCATCAAGGCGAATCCCAGCAGGTTCGGCCCCCGCCACCGCTCGGGATCCGCCGCCCGCTCGTCGTCCGCCGCGAGTCCTATGCCCCAGACCCGGTCCATGGGGCTGGCCTCGACCAGCACCCGTGCGCCGGTGCCCAGCAGGAACGCGCGCAGCTCGGGGTGGGCGGCGAACTTGTGCACGCTGCCCTCGACGACGATCCCGAAGCGCTCCCGCTCCCATATCGCTTCGTCGAAGCCGCGCACGAGCCGCCCCGTCTTCTTGGCGAGCGCGGGGCTGGACGCCTCGATCGCGCGCCGCTCCGCCTCCGCGTCGCCGAAGAGCCGTGCCTTGCCCGCCATCATCCAGTGCTCGGCGGTCGCGTAGGAGACACCGTCCACCTCGAACGGTGACGGCCACCACTGGCTCAGGCAGCTCGCACTCACCCGACCGTCCGGTCGCGGGCGGTGGCCCCAGAAGTGCAGGTACTTGACTCCCGCCCCCGAGCGGACCGCGCTGACCAGCGCTTCCCAAGAATCGATCTTCGCCATGCATGCCACTTTGGCACGCACCACTGACATTCCGTCCCGCCTTTTCCATGGGGACTCGACACCTGGTCGACAGATTCCGTCGCGTAACCAAAAGGCAACAACGGAATCACTTGTTGGAGTCCCTCAGCTCTGTCAGGATCGGCACTCAAATCGAGCTGGAGCTACGCCCACCCCCGCGGCAGTGGGGAGAACGGCGGAGGAGAGCGACATGCACAATCCGGGCCATCGCTTCCAGGCGCAGGACCGTTTCGCGGAAGGCGCGCAGTACATCGCGGGCCGGCTGACCAAGGGCACTTCGGGCCGTACACACGCGGTCGTCGACCCCGCCACCGGCGACGAGGTCTACACGTACGAGCTGGCGAGCACCGTCGACGTGGACGCGGCCGTCGCCGCCGCCCGTGAGGCGTTCCCCGGCTGGGCGGGCGCCACCCCCGGCGAGCGCTCCGACGCCCTGCACCGGTTCGCCGCCGTGCTCGCCGACCGTGCCGAGGAGTTCGCCCGGGCGGAGTCGCTCCAGTGCGGAAAGCCCCTCAAGCTGACCCGCGAGTTCGACGTGCCCGGCACCATCGACAACACCGCCTTCTTCGCGGGCGCGGCCCGGCATCTGCAGGGGCAGTCCGCGGGCGAGTACTCCGGCGACCACACCTCGTACGTACGCCGCGAGCCCATCGGTGTCGTCGGCTCCATCGCGCCCTGGAACTACCCCCTCCAGATGGCCGCCTGGAAGATCCTCCCGGCGATCGCCGCGGGCAACACGATCGTGCTCAAGCCCGCCGAGCTGACCCCGCTGACCTCGCTGCTCTTCGCCATGGCCGCCACCGAGGCCGGCATCCCGGACGGCGTGATCAACATCGTGACGGGGGCCGGCAAGGACGTCGGTGAGCACCTCGTCGGCCACCCCGACGTGGCGATGACCTCCTTCACCGGGTCCACCGCGGTCGGCAAGCGCGTCGCCGAGATCGCCACCTCGACCGTCAAGCGGCTCCATCTGGAACTGGGTGGCAAGGCCCCGTTCGTGGTCTTCGACGACGCGGACCTGGACGCCGCCGTGAACGGCGCGGTCGCGGGCTCGCTCATCAACACCGGGCAGGACTGCACGGCCGCCACGCGCGCGTACGTGCAAAGGCCCCTCTACGAAGAGTTCGTGTCCAGGACGGCCGCCCTGATGGCGAGCGTCCGCCTCGGCGACCCGTTCGCCTCCGGCACCGACCTCGGCCCGCTGATCTCGCACGCCCAGCGCGACCGCGTGGCCGGATTCGTCGACCGGGCCCGCGGCTACGCGCGTGTGGTGACCGGCGGCGAGATCCCCGAAGAGCTCAAGGACGGCGCCTACTACCGGCCCACGCTCGTCGCCGACGCTCCCCAGGACAGCGAGATCGTCCAGTCCGAGATCTTCGGTCCCGTCCTGGTGGTGCTCCCCTTCGACAGCGACGACGAGGGAATCAGGCTCGCCAACGACACTCCGTACGGTCTCGCCGCCTCCGCGTGGAGCCGGGACGTGTACCGGGCCAACCGCGCGACCCGCGAGATCAAGGCAGGCTGCGTGTGGGTCAACGACCACATTCCGATCATCAGCGAGATGCCGCACGGCGGCTACAAGGCGTCCGGCTTCGGCAAGGACATGTCGGCGTACTCGTTCGAGGAGTACACCCAGATCAAGCACGTCATGTTCGACAACACCGCGGTCGCCAGGAAGGACTGGCACCGCACGATCTTCGGGGACCGGCCCTAGGGGGTGTTTGAGAAGTCCCGCACAGCACCCGCGGCGCCCGGCACGCACCCTCGCCGCACCGGCCAAAGACCCTAGTAGCTCCGCTACGAGGGCCTTCGTCCGGCACGCCGAGGGCACGCACCGAACACCGCAGGCACCGCACTGGACTTCTCAAACACCCCCTAGTCGATCCGGAGCCGGCCGCGCGTCGGCTTCCGACTATCGCCGAGTGGCAGACCAGGCCGCCAGACCACGGCCGCGACCCTTCCGAAAGGGCATCACGAGCATGGAGCAGTACGAGCCCGACCGCCTCTCCCCGGCCCAAGTGGCCGCCATGCGGCGCAGTTTCAGGAATGGCAGGGCCGCGCTCAGCCGCCGCTCGCTGCTGCGCGCCTCCGCGGGCGGCGCGCTCGCCGTCGGCGGGCTCGGCGCGCTGAGCGGTTGCGGGATCCCGGCCGCGGGCAAGACCCAGGGCGGCGTCTCCGCCGAGGACCACTCGGCCAAGGAGAAGACGATCAACTTCTCCAACTGGACCGAGTACATGGACGTCGACGACAGCGGGAAGCACCACCCGACGCTCGACGCGTTCACCAAGCGCACGGGCATCTCGGTCAAGTACACCGAGGACATCAACGACAACGTCGAGTTCTTCGGCAAGATCAAGCCGCAGCTCGCCGCGGGCCAGGACACCGGGCGCGACCTGATCGTGGTCACCGACTGGCTGGCCGCCCGGCTGATCCGCTTCGGCTGGGTGCAGAAGCTGAACGCCTCCAACCTCCCGCACGCGTACGCCAATCTGTCCGCCCAGTTCCGCAGCCCCGACTGGGACCCGGGACGCGCCTACTCCTACCCCTGGCAGGGCATCTCGACCGTCATCGCCTTCAACAAGAAGGCGTTGAACGGCATCGAGGTGAAGTCGGTCTCCGACCTGCTCGACAACCCCAAGCTCAAGGGGCGCGTCGGCTTCCTCTCGGAGATGCGCGACAGCATGGGCATGACGCTGCTCGACATGGGCAAGGACCCGGAGAAGTTCACCGACGACGACTTCGACGCGGCGATCGCCCGCCTCCAGAAGGCCGTCGACAAGGGCCAGATACGCCGCTTCACCGGCAACGACTACACGTCCGACCTCACCAAGGGTGACCTCGCGGCCTGTGTCGCCTGGGCGGGTGACATCGTCCAGCTCAAGGCGGACAGCCCGGACGTGGACTTCATCATCCCGGACAGCGGCTACCTGACGTCCACGGACAACATGCTGATCCCCAACAAGGCCCGTCACAAGACGAACGCCGAACGGCTCATGGACTTCTACTACGAGCCCGGTCCGGCCGCACAGCTCGCCGCGTACATCAACTACGTCTGTCCCGTCGACGGGGTCAAGGACGAGCTTGCGAAGATCGACAAGTCGGCGGCGGACAACCCGCTGATCATCCCCGACAAGGCCATGGCCGCGAAGTCCCACGCCTTCCGCTCACTGACGCAGAAGCAAGAGACGGCCTACGAAGAGAAGTTCGCCAAGCTCACAGGGGCGTAACGCCTCCGGCGGCTGAGCGGTTGCGGTGGTCCGGGCCGCCAGGGCGGTTGCCCGGCGCCCCAGAAGATCCATGCCGACTCCGCCGCGCGGCCCCCGACCGGCGCAGCGACCGCAGCCCGCCCCGGACACCCCTACGACCCCGACATTCAGGGACCACACCATGACGACAGACAACGGCGGCGACGTCCGCCTCTCCGGGATCAGCAAGACGTACGGCTCCTTCACGGCCGTCCACCCGCTCGACCTGACCGTCCCCGAGGGCTCCTTCTTCGCCCTCCTCGGGGCGTCGGGCTGCGGCAAGACCACCACCCTGCGGATGATCGCGGGCCTGGAGGAACCTTCCTCCGGCACCGTCTTCCTCGGCGACCAGGAAGTGACCCACCTGCCCCCGTACAAGCGGCCGGTGAACACCGTCTTCCAGTCCTACGCCCTCTTCCCGCACCTCGACATCTTCGAGAACGTCGCCTTCGGCCTGCGCCGGCGCGGCATCAAGTCGGTGAAGAAGCAGGTCGAGGACATGCTGGAGCTCGTCCAGCTCGGCGAGCAGGCCCGCAAGAAACCGCACCAGCTCTCCGGCGGCCAGCAGCAGCGCGTCGCCGTGGCCCGCGCCCTGATCAACCACCCCAAGGTGCTGCTCCTCGACGAACCGCTCGGCGCCCTCGACCTCAAGCTGCGCCGTCAGATGCAGCTGGAGCTCAAGCGCATCCAGACCGAGGTCGGCATCACCTTCGTGCACGTCACGCACGACCAGGAGGAGGCCATGACGATGGCCGACACGGTCGCCGTGATGAACGCGGGCCGCGTCGAGCAACTCGGCGCCCCCGCCGACCTCTACGAGAACCCGCAGACCACGTTCGTCGCCAACTTCCTCGGCACCTCGAACCTCATCGAGGCCGCCGTCGACAGCAAGAGCGGCGACGACATCGTCCTGGCGGCGGGCGGCGGCAAGCTGGTCCTGCCGCAGGCGCGATGTTCGGCGCCCACGACGACCGGCGGCAAGGTCCTGGTCGGAGTCCGCCCCGAGAAGATATCGCTCACGCACGTCGACGACGCGGGTCAGATCCCGGACGGCCGCAACCGGATCACCGGCAGGATCGCCGACTCCAGCTTCATCGGCGTCTCCACGCAGTACGTCATCGACAGCGCGGTCTGCCCCGAGTTCGAGGTCTACTCCCAGAACATCGACCGCGACGCCCGGCTCGCCCCCGGCGCCGAGGTGGTCCTGCACTGGAGCCCGGCGCACACCTTCGGTCTCGACGCGGCGCAGGACATCGACGCGGGTGTGGAAACGGTCGAGGCGGAGGCCGCCTGATGGCCAGCGTCACCGAGGCGCCACTCCTCGCGCCGCAGCCCGACAAGAAGCCGCCCCGCAAGCGCGGCCGCCTCGTCCCGTACTGGCTGCTCCTGCCCGGCATCCTCTGGCTGCTGATCTTCTTTGCGCTGCCGATGGTCTACCAAGCCTCCACGTCCGTACAGACGGGCTCCCTGGAGCAGGGCTTCAAGGTCACCTGGCACTTCCAGACGTACTGGAACGCGCTGGCCGACTACTGGCCCCAGTTCCTGCGCTCGGTGTTGTACGCGGGCGCCGCGACGATCCTGTGCCTGGTGCTCGGCTACCCGCTGGCGTATCTGATCGCCTTCCGCGCGGGCCGCTGGCGCAATGTCGTGCTGATCCTGGTCATCGCGCCGTTCTTCACGAGCTTCCTGATCCGCACGCTCGCCTGGAAGACGATCCTCGCGGACGGCGGCCCGGTCGTCGGCGCGCTCAACACCCTGCACGTCCTGGACGTCACCAACTGGCTCGGCTTCACCTCCGGCGACCGCGTCCTGGCCACACCACTCGCGGTGGTCTGCGGCCTCACGTACAACTTCCTGCCCTTCATGATCCTGCCGCTCTACACCTCGTTGGAGCGCATCGACGGACGCCTCCACGAGGCGGCGGGCGACCTGTACGCGAAGCCGTTCACGACCTTCCGCAAGGTCACCTTCCCGCTGTCGATGCCCGGCGTGGTCTCCGGCACGCTGCTGACCTTCATCCCGGCCAGCGGTGACTACGTGAACGCCGACCTGCTCGGCTCCACGGACACCCGGATGGTCGGCAACGTCATCCAGACGCAGTTCCTGCGGATCCTCGACTATCCGACGGCCGCCGCGCTCTCGTTCATCCTCATGGCCGCGATCCTCATCATGGTCACCCTCTACATCCGCAAGTCCGGGACGGAGGATCTGGTCTAAATGGCCTTCGTACGCTGGTTCAAGCGGAATCTCGTCGTCATCGGTGGACTGCTGACGCTGGGATATCTGCTGCTGCCCAATGTCATTGTCACGGTGTTCTCCTTCAATAAACCGAAGGGGCGCTTCAACTACGAGTGGCAGCAGTTCTCCCTGGACGCCTGGCGCGATCCGTGCGGCGTCGCCGACATGTGCGGCTCGCTCTCGATCAGCCTCCAGATCGCCGTCTGGGCGACCATCGGGGCCACGATCCTCGGCACGATGATCGCCTTCGCCCTCGTGCGCTACCGCTTCCGGGCGCGCGGCGCGGTGAACTCGCTGATCTTCCTGCCGATGGCGATGCCCGAGGTCGTCATGGCCGCCTCGCTGCTCACCCTCTTCCTCAACCTGGGTGCTCAGTTGGGTTTCTGGACGATCCTGATAGCCCACATCATGTTCTGCCTCAGCTTCGTCGTGACGGCCGTCAAGGCGCGTGTGATGTCGATGGACCCGCGCCTGGAGCAGGCGGCACAGGACCTCTACGCCGGCCCGGTGCAGACGTTCCTGCGCGTCACCCTGCCCATCGCGGCCCCCGGAATCGCGGCGGGCGCGCTGCTCGCCTTCGCGCTCTCCTTCGACGACTTCATCATCACCAACTTCAACGCGGGCTCGACCGTCACCTTCCCCATGTTCGTGTGGGGCTCGGCGCAGCGCGGAACACCCGTTCAGATCAATGTCATCGGTACGGCCATGTTCATCGTCGCCGTACTGTTCGTCCTGGCCGGAATGGTCATCAGCAACCGCCGCAACAAGCAAAAGGCGTAGTAAAAGGCATCGCGGAAGGCATAACCCACAGAGAAATTTCGGTGGGTAATTCAGCTGTAGGGAGTTGAAATCATGGCCCCAAGCGCCATGACCCGTTGGACCACGTCTCTTTCCGAAGCCCAGCCGGTTCCGTACTGGCTGGACGACCCCGGCAAGCCCCACCCCGAGCCCGCTCTCACCGGCGCCGAGACCTGCGACCTGCTCGTCGTCGGCGGTGGCTACAGCGGACTGTGGACCGCGCTCATCGCCAAGGAGCGCGACCCGCAGCGTGAGGTGGTGCTCCTGGAGGGCCGCGAGGTGGGCTGGGCCGCCTCGGGCCGCAACGGCGGCTTCTGCGCCGCGTCCCTGACCCACGGCCTGGCCAACGGACTCACCCGCTGGCCGGACGAGATCAGGAAGCTGGAGGAGCTGGGCGCCCGCAACCTCGACGAGATCGAGGCGGCCGTCGCCCGCTACTCCCTCGACTGCGACTTCGAGCGCTCCGGCGAGATCGACGTCGCCACCGAGCCGCACCAGGCGGCCGAACTGCGCGACTGGCACGAGGAACTGCAAGACCGGGGCCTGGCGGACGGCATCGAGTTCCTGGACGCCGACGCGGTCCGCGAACAGGTCGACTCGCCGACCTTCCTCGCGGGTCTGCACGACCGCCGCGGCGTCGCCATGCTCCACCCCGCCAAACTCGCCTGGGGTCTCAAGCGGGCCTGCCTGCGGCTCGGAGTGCGGGTGCACGAGCACACGCCCGCGCTCGCCCTGAAGGCGTACGGCGCCGGCATGGCCGTACGCACCCCGTACGGTTCCGTCCGCGCCCGCAAGGTGGCGCTCGCCACCAACATCTTCCCGAACCTGGTCAAGCGGGTGCGCGCGTACACCGTTCCGGTCTACGACTACGCGCTGATGACCGAACCCCTGACCGCGGACCAGCTGGCGTCCGTCGGCTGGAAGAACCGGCAGGGCCTCGGGGACTCGGCGAACCAGTTCCACTACTTCCGGCTCTCCGCCGACAACCGCATCCTGTGGGGCGGTTACGACGCGATCTACCCGTACGGCGGCCGGGTGCGCGCCGAGTACGACGACCGCCCGGAGACGTACGCGAAGCTCGCCGGGCACTTCTTCACCTGCTTCCCGCAGCTGGAGGGCGTCCGCTTCACCCACGCCTGGGGCGGCGCGATCGACACCTGCTCGCGCTTCTCGGCCTTCTTCGGCACGGCGCACCAGGGGAGGGTCGCCTACGCGGCCGGGTACACGGGTCTGGGCGTGGGCGCGACCCGGTTCGGCGCGGACGTGATGCTCGACCTGCTGGCGGGGGAGCGCACCGAGCGCACGGAACTGGAGATGGTCCGCAAGAAGCCCCTGCCGTTCCCGCCCGAGCCCTTCGCCTGGACGGGCATCGCGCTCACCAAGTGGTCGCTGGCGCGGGCGGACACCCACGGCGGGCGGCGCAATCTCTGGCTGAAGACGATGGACAAGCTGGGACTGGGCTTCGACAGCTGAGCCGCGCCGGCGCGGCGTGCGCCGCAGTGGTTGATCCACAGGCGTGCGCCCAGCTCATCCATCGTGATCCGGCTCACCACCAACACGTGGTGGAAACCCGCGTAATGCCCGGCCCGAACCTCCCTCCCCTCTGTGACGCGACCAGCGTCGACACGAGGAGAGAGAGGTTCCGCCATGACAGGGGCCAAGACGGCGGTCGAGTGGCTGGCGTCCGTTGCGCCGGATCCCGAGGCCTGCCGCCGGGAATGGGAGCGCAATCTGCTGGGGGTCGCGCTGCTGCCGGCCGGCAGGCTCTGGGACGTACTGATCCTGCCGGGCGAGCTCGGCTATCCCACGCTCGACGTGCTGACCCGGGTGATCGACCGACTCGGCCCGGTGCTCGTCGACTTCGGCGACGCCCGGATGGGTTTCTTCGTGCCGCCCGGCACCGCTGCGCGCTGGCTCGGCACGGGGATGCGCACGGCGGGGCGCGGTACGTGGATCGTGGTGCCGTACCCCGGACGGGCCACCGGCGGGGTCCGCTGGCTGATCCCGCCGGACGGCACCGGCACGCTCACCGATCCGGCGCTGCTGGAACTGGCCATGCACGAGGCGGCGGCGGGCATCGCCGGAAACGAGGGTCGATAGCCGCCACGGGGACGGACCGCGGTAACGGACCCCGGTGACAGCCAAAGGTCTTGACAACAGGATTGGTCTGGACCAAATTGGGCGCGCTCCACCCTCCTGAATTCCCCCATGCCCGGAGGCAGTTGTGGATCGCACCGAACGCACCAGACCGTCCACGCGTCAGAGGCTGCTCGCCGTGTGCACGGCCACCGTTCTGGCCGTATCCGGCCTCGCCGCACTCTCTTCGGCCGCCCGTGCGGCCGACGCGGACCTGGTCAGGAACGGCGGATTCGAGGCGGGCCTCGACGGCTGGACCTGTACGGCGGGCGCCGTCGTCAACTCACCGGTACGGAGCGGCAGTTCGGCGTTGCGGGCGACCCCGGCCGGCAGCGACTACGCGCAGTGCTCCCAGACGGTGACCGTCAAACCCGACTCCCAGTACACCCTCGCCGGATACGTCCGGGGCAGTTATGTCTACCTCGGCGCGAGCGGCACCGGCACCACCGACGTCTCCACCTGGACCCAGTCCGCCCCCGACTGGCAGCAGCTCACCACCACCTTCCGCACCGGCCCGTCCACCACCAAGGTCACCCTCTACGCCCACGGTTGGTACGGCACCGGCGCGTACTACGCCGACGACGTCTCCCTCGTCGGCCCCGGCGCCGATCAGGGACAGCCCCCGGCCGCGCCCACCGGCCTGGCCGTCGGCACGGTCACGTCCTCGACCGTCGCCCTGTCCTGGTCACCGGTCACCGGCGCGACGGGCTACGCCGTCTACCGCGACGGGGTGAAGGTCCAGACGGCCACCGGCACCTCGACCACCGTGAGCGGTCTCGCACCCTCGACGGCGTACGCCTTCCAGGTCGCGGCGGTGAACGACGCGGGGGAGTCGGCGAAGTCGGCGACGGTCACGGCGACGACGCCCACGGGCTCGGGAGGCTCCACCGGGCATGCCCTGGTCGGCTACCTCCACGCGAGCTTCGCCAACGGCTCCGGCTACACCCGCATGGCCGACGTCCCCGACAGCTGGGACATCATCGACCTGGCCTTCGGCGAGCCGACCTCCACCACCTCCGGCGACATCCGCTTCACCCGCTGCCCCGTCACCGAATGCCCGACCGTCGAGAGCGACGCCGACTTCAAGGCCGCGATCAAGGCCAAGCAGGCCGCGGGCAAGAAGGTGCTGATCTCGATCGGCGGCCAGAACGGCCAGGTGCAGTTGACGACGACGGCCGCCCGCGACACCTTCGTGTCCTCCGTCTCGAAGATCATCGACACCTACGGCCTGGACGGCCTGGACATCGACTTCGAGGGCCACTCGCTCTCCCTGGACGCGAACGACACCAACTTCAAGAGCCCGACCACACCGGTGATCGTGAACCTGATCTCGGCTTTGAAGACCCTGAAGGCCAAGTACGGCTCCAAGTTCGTCCTGACGATGGCCCCGGAGACCTTCTTCGTCCAGCTCGGCTACCAGTACTACGGCACGGGCAAGTGGGGCGGCCAGGACCCGCGGGCCGGCGCCTACCTCCCCGTCATCTACGCCCTGCGCGACGACCTGACCCTTCTGCACGTCCAGGACTACAACTCCGGGTCGATCATGGGCCTCGACAACCAGTACCACTCCATGGGCGGCGCCGACTTTCACATCGCGATGACCGACATGCTGCTGACCGGCTTCCCGGTCGCGGGCGACGCGAACAACGTCTTCCCGCCCCTGCGGCCGGACCAGGTGGCGATCGGCATGCCGGCGTCGACGAACGCGGGCAACGGTTACGTCGCGCCGTCCGAGGTCACCAAGACCCTGGACTGCCTGACCAAGAAGACCAACTGCGGCTCGTACGCCACGCACGGCACCTGGCCGGGGCTGCGCGGGCTGATGACGTGGTCGATCAACTGGGACCGCTTCGGGAGCTGGGAGTTCCAGCGGACCTTCGACGGCTATTTCGGCTGACGGCTGTTTCGGCCGAGGAAGAGCCGGAGCAAGAGCAGCAGCACCGCGCAGAGGCACCAACTGGCCGCCACGTCCAGCGGCCAGTGGTAGCCCCGCCGGATCAGGCCGAAGGCGACGCCCAGGTTCAGGGCGAGACAGCCGACGAGCAGGGCGCGGCGGGCCCCGGCGCCCCGCAGCCACGGAATCAGCACCAGGGCCGCACCGCCGTACGCGATGACGGCGGTGGCGGTGTGGCCCGAGGGATAGAAGCCCGTGCTCGGGCCCATGACCGGTGGGCCCGGCCGGGCGACCAGCTCTTTCAAAGGCACGATCAATGCCGGAACGACCGCCATCAAGGCCGCCGCCGCGACGGACGGCAGCCACCAGCGCTCCCACCCGGCCGCGCGGGCCCGCCACGCCACGTATCCGAGCACGACAGCCAGGACCGGCACCGCGACGGTGACATTGCCCAGATCGGCCAGCAGTTCGGAGACGCGGTCGGGGTGGACGAGACGGCCGCTGAGGCGTTCGTCCGCGCGGGCGAGGGGGCCGTGGGCCGCGACCTGCCAGGTGATCAGCGCGAAGAGGAGGGCCGGAAGGCCGAGAAGTCCGGGACGCCCGAGGAGGAAGGTCGGCCACCCCGGAACAGGGGGGGTAGTTCCGAGGCGGCCGTCCAGATCGGGTCGTCGCGCGCCCCGGGGGGTTTGGGGCGGGCGACTGTCCGATCGGTGAGGAGATCCGGAGCCGGAAGCTCCGGGTGTGTGCGCGAGGGCACGACCAGGGCGAAGCTGGGGAGGCCTCGACCCGGTGTCACCCACAGTCCCCTGTGGGCGGGGTGTATCTCTCATCTGGGTAGAACCTACGGCAGGGGATCCGGCTCCGACAGACGCAATCGCGTCCCGTCATGCACCTCGCACACGTTCTTCACACGCTCTGACCCCGGTCGCCGCAGCCCCGGAACCAAGCGGAATCCGCGCGGGGCGGTCGGCCGGGGTCCGGGGCTGGGACGGGTGGGGCGTCAGATACGGGCGAAGGCCTGCTCGATGATGTCGAGGCCCTCGTTCAGCAGGTCCTCGCCGATGACCAGCGGCGGCAGGAAGCGGAGGACGTTGCCGTAGGTGCCACAGGTCAGGACCAGCAGGCCCTCCTGGTGGCAGGCCTTGGCGAGCGCGGCGGTCGCCTCCGCGTTGGGCTCCTTGGTGGCGCGGTCCTTGACCAGCTCGATGGCGATCATGCCGCCACGGCCGCGGACGTCGCCGATGATGTCGAACTTCTCGGCCATCGCGCCGAGGCGGGCCTTCATGACGGCCTCGATGTTCTTCGCCTTGGCGTTGAGGTCGAGCTCCTTCATCGTCTCGATCGCGCCGAGCGCGCCCGCACAGGCCACGGGGTTGCCGCCGTAGGTGCCGCCCAGGCCACCCGCGTGCGCGGCGTCCATGATCTCGGCGCGGCCGGTCACGGCGGCGAGCGGCAGACCGCCCGCGATGCCCTTGGCGGTGGTGATCAGGTCCGGGACGATGCCCTCGTCCTCGCACGCGAACCACTGGCCGGTGCGGCAGAAGCCGGACTGGATCTCGTCCGCGACGAAGACGATGCCGTTGTCCTTGGCGAACTTGCTGATGGCGGGAAGGAAGCCCTTCGCGGGCTCGATGAAGCCGCCCTCGCCGAGCACCGGCTCGATGATGATCGCGGCGACGTTGTCGGCGCCGATCTGCTTGTTGATCATGTCGATCGCCTGGGCGGAGGCCTCGGCGCCGGCGTTCTCCGGGCCGGTCAGCCAGCGGTAGCCGTACGCCACCGGCACCCGGTAGACCTCGGGCGCGAACGGGCCGAAGCCGTGCTTGTACGGCATGTTCTTGGCGGTCAGCGCCATCGTGAGGTTCGTACGGCCGTGGTAGCCGTGGTCGAAGACGACGACGGCCTGGCGCTTGGTGTACGCACGGGCGATCTTGACGGCGTTCTCGACGGCCTCGGCGCCCGAGTTGAACAGGGCCGACTTCTTGACGTGGTCACCCGGCGTGAGCTCGGCCAGCGCCTCGGCGACGGCGACGTAGCCCTCGTACGGCGTGACCATGAAACAGGTGTGGGTGAAGTCCTGGAGCTGCGCGGAGGCGCGGCGTACGACGGCCTCGGCGCTCGCGCCGACGGAGGTCACGGCGATGCCGGAGCCGAAGTCGATCAGACGGTTGCCGTCGACGTCCTCGATGATGCCGCCGCCGGCGCGCGTGGTGAAGACAGGGAGCACCGAACCCACACCGGCCGCGACCGCGGCGGTGCGTCGGGCCTGCAGTTCCTGCGACTTCGGGCCGGGGATGGCGGTGACGACGCGGCGCTCCTGCGGAAGTGCGGTCATGAGGGGCTCCCTGATGATCTTGCGAACCGGACGGCCCCGCGACGGACGGGGTGCGCCGGGCGGGGTGTTTTCGGACTCTTGACTTCTTTCTTCGCAGGCTAGGGCCGGGAACGGAGGGTCGGCATGCTCCATGTGGGCGTTGTCGGAGGAATCCGTTGTCCGCGGTGGACATAGAGGGGCGAGAGGCTGATGGTCCCGGTCCGTCGGCGGTCCGTCGCCGCTCCGTCCGGGCAAGGCGCGGACCCGGCCGCGTAAACGGTGAACTCCCCCCGCAGGGGCACTAGATTGACTCGCGGACGAAGCACGGAGCGGCTGGTCAGGGGGCAGGGCGATGGACAGCGACGGGACGCAGGACGCGCGGGGCGGGCATACCGGTGCCGTGCCGGGACCCGCCGTGCCGCCGCCACCCGGGCCTCCGCCACCTGGAGTACCCCCCGTACCGAGGGGAACGCCGCCGCGGCCCACGGGTCTGCCGTCCGTGCCCGAGCAGTCCCCGGCCCCCCGGCCCACCGTCGCCGACTGGCTCAACAAGCCGCGACCCGCCGCCGGACCCGGGATCTGGCGGTACGGATACCGGGTGCGTCGCCCGTCGAAGGGGCGGGAGCGGCTCTCGCCGGTCACGATCGTCGGGCTCGCGGTCCCGCTCGTGGTGGCACTGGTCGTCTGGTCGCTGTGGCGCCACGGCAGCGTCCCCTACATGTGGGTCGTGCTGAAGCTGTTCACACCGGACGACTGGTGGTGGAGCGGCACCACCTCGCCCAAGGTGTGGCAGGGGGCGGAGGCCATCGAGGTCTACAACGGGGTCTTCTTCGGCGTGCTGGTCTACACCATGGGCCGGCTGGGGAGCTGGCCCGAGGTCGTCCGCCACTACGTCACCGGGCGGCCCCAGCCCCTGCGCGCCGCCCTCGCCGCGCTGGGCGCACTGATCGCCCTGACGTTCGTCTTCCCGAACGCCTTCCCCGGAGTCGGCTGGGACGCCCTGCCGGTCGTCGCCCCACTGTTCTCCCTCGTGGCCCTGGTCTTTGGCGGCTATGACCTGTTCCAGTCGCAGCTGATCACCGACGGGCTCTACACGCTGATCACCCTGCTCGTGGTGTGGCCGTTCGCCCGTATCGGCGCCTGGCGCGGCTACGCCAGGCAGTGGCTCGCCGCCCGGGCCGCCCGCAACGAGGCACAGGAGGCCGGCACCGCGAAGTTCGCGCCGGACCTGCCCGCCGCCCAGTGGCCCGAACTCCGTGACGCCGGACAGCACGAGGCGGCGGAGCTGCTCACCGCCGAGGTGCTCGGCGGCCGGATGAACGACGTGGACTGCGCCCGGGTGCGGCGCGCGTGGACCACGGCGAAATGGGACGCCACGCGCCTGGCGGCCTTCGTCGACACCGTGCTGCGACGGGGCGGGGCGGCCTGGACGCATCCCTCCGGGGCCCGGGACCTGCCCGCCCGCACCGCGGCGCACGACGTGCTCGCGGGACAGGTGCGCATCGGGCGGTGGACGACCGGGGACCGTACCCCGGAGGCCTACGACGGCGGGGGCGCGGCCCTCGAGCCGGAGGCCCTGGGCACCTCCCTGCTCGCCGTAGGTCCTTCCGGTTCCGGGAAGACCCGGCACCTGGTCGGACCCGTCGTCGAGTCGCTCGCCCTGCAGGCGCTCACCGGGCGGTGCGCCGTCGTCGCGGTCGCCGCCGCCGGGACGCCGCTCGGCCCGGACTCGGCCTTCGACGTCGTGGTGAAGATCGGCGACCCCGCCTCCGTCCACGACCTCGACCTGTACGCGGACTCCGACGACCCCGACGAAGCGGCCTCCTTCCTCGCCGAAGGGCTGGCCGGGGACCTCGACGCGGTGGCCGGCCAGCGGGCCACCACCGCGCTCGCCCAACTCCTCGGCCCCTACCGGGCCGTGCACGGCACCTTCCCGCCCATGTCCGTCCTGCGGGAACTCCTGGAAGGCGTACCGGCGGCCCTGACCGCCCTGCTCCAAGCCCTCTCGGGACCGCAGCACGCCGGAATGCGCCGCGAACTGGAAGCCCGCATGCGGCAGGTCGGCAGCCCGGCCGACGCGGGCCCGGCGCTCGCCGACCGACTGGCGCTCCTGGACCGGCCGGCCTTCGCCGACTTCTTCGGCGCGGGCGGCACCACCCGCGCCTTCTCGCTGCGCGCCGTGGCCCACCATCCGCTGCGGGTGCGGATCGACCTGCCCGAGCACGGACACGAGGAAGCCGCCCGGCTGCTCGCCCGGCTCGTACTGGCCCAGTTCACCGCCGTCGTACGCGGCGGCGAGCGCCCGCACTTCGCCTGCCTGGTCCTCGACGACGCCACCGGAACGCTGACGCCCGACTCCGTACGCCGCATCCAGCGCCTGCGCTCCCAGAACGCGGGGGTGGTGCTCGCCCTGCGCACGATCGGCGACATCCCCGAGGCGCTGCACGGGCCGCTGTACGGCGCCGTGGGCTGCCGGATGGCGTTCTCCGGCGTCACGACCTGGGACGGCAGCCGCTTCGCCCACGCCTGGGGCACCGAGTGGGTCGAGACCCGTGACGTGGCCAAGCACACCGTCTTCGCGGACCAGCCGATGACCCGGGCCATCCACGCCCTGCGCAAGCTGGTCACCGGAAAGGCCGTCACCACGGACGCGGTGACCATAAGGAAGGTCGAGCGGGAGCGCTGGTCGGCGTCCGAGCTGGCGCACGAGGTGCCGCCGGGGCACGCGGTGCTGTCGCTCACCACGGTGGGGGGAGAGCACGCGCCGCCGTTGCTGGTGGATCTGCGGAGCTAGGGCCTGTCCGGACACAAGGTCACCGGGTGACCGTACGGTGAGGCAGAATCGACATAGGTCGTTCATACGTTGCGGCCAAAAGATCACACCGTCCGTGACCGTCGAAGATCCTGTGAAGACCTGAAGGTCCCATGCGCCCCACGCTCGCCTCGATCGTCCACCACTCCGCGCTCAAACTGACCGTGCGGGCGGGCGAGGACCGTCTGGACGTACCCGTCCGCTGGGCCCACGTCAGCGAGCTCGCCGACCCCGTGCCGTACATGGAGGGCGGGGAACTGCTGCTGATCACCGCGCTCCAGCTGGACGCGGAGGATCCGGACGTCATGCGGCGCTATGTGAAGCGGCTGGTGGGAGCCGGAGTCGTCGGGCTCGGCTTCGCCGTCGGGGTCAACTACGACGAGATCCCGAAGGCCCTGGTCGACGCGGCGGAGGAAGAGGGCCTGCCGCTCCTGGAGGTCCCCCGCCGCACCCCCTTCCTGGCCATCAGCAAGGCGGTGTCGGCCGCGATCGCCGCGGACCAGTACCGGGCTGTGACGGCGGGCTTCGCCGCGCAGCGGGAACTGACGAAGCAGGCCCTGAGCGACGGCCCCGAGGGGCTGCTGTCGGCGCTCGCAGGGCAGGTGGACGGCTGGGCGGCCCTGTACGACGCGTCCGGCGCCGTCGTCGCCACCGCGCCCGAGTGGGCCGGGCGGCGAGCCGCGCGGCTCACCCCCGACGTCGAACGGCTGCGGGAGCGCCCCGCGCCCGCCAGCTCCGTCGTCGGCGGCGAGGACCGTGTGGAACTCCACTCCCTCGGCACCGGCCGCCGCCCCCGCGCCGCGCTCGCCGTCGGAACGGCCGCCGCCCTCGGCACCGCCGAGCGCTACGCCGTGCACTCCGCGATCGCACTGCTGACCCTCACCACCGAACGCTCACGGTCGCTGCACGCCGCCGAGCAGCGCATCGGGGCGGCGGTGCTGCGCATGCTGCTCGCCGGGCAGCCCGAGCACGCGCGAACCGTGGCCGGAGACCTCTACGGGGAACTGCTCGACGCGCCCTTCCGGCTGATTCTCGCCGAGTCGGCGTCCGCTTCGGCGGCGCGGGCGCACGCGGACGGGCACGCGCGCGTGGCTGCCGCGAAACCGTCCAAGGCCCCTGTCGTCGTGCCGGACCCGACGAACGGCGACCCGCTCGGCGGGCTCGCCGAGATCGTCGAGTCGGCCGCCGCCCGCTCCGGTGAGTCCGTGCTCGTCGTGCCCGACGGGGAGCGGCTGGTCGTGCTCGCCGTGGACGGAGGCGCGGCGGTGACGGCGTGCGGGGAGTACGCGGCCGCGCTGGACGCCGCGCGGATCGCCACCCGGGAGCAGCCCGTCGGCGACGAGGACGAACTGGTTGTCGGGTTGTCGGCGCCCACCGGGCCGATCGCCGCGGCCGCCGCCTACAAGCAGGCCGAGCAGGCGCTGTCCGTGGCCCGGCGGCGGGGGCGGTCGCTGGTCGAGCACGAGGAGCTGGCCGCGGGGTCCGTGCTGCCGTTGCTCGCCGATGACGCGGTGCGGGCGTTCGCGGACGGGTTGCTACGCCCGCTGCACGAGCACGACGCCACCGGGCGGGGGGATCTGGTCGCCTCGCTGCGGGCGTGGCTGTCCCGGCACGGGCAGTGGGACGCCGCCGCCGCGGACCTGGGTGTGCACCGGCACACCCTGCGTTACCGGATGCGACGCGTCGAGGAGATCCTCGGCCGCTCCCTCGACGACCCCGACGTCCGCATGGAACTGTGGCTGGCGCTGAAGGCGACGGCGGCGGGGGAGTAGGAACGCCGGGTGAGTTCTTCGTCCGCGGGCCGGTGGGGACTGTCGCCGACCTGGGGGCTCCGTCTTTGGACCCCCGGTGGGTTCTTCGTCCGCGGCCGGTGGGGGCTGGTCGCGCAGTTCCGCGCGCCCCTGGGGCGGGGAACTGCGCCCCGCATCCCCGCCCGCCCCGGGTTCAGGGGCGCGGGGAACTGCGCCGTCTTTTTTGGGGGCCTGGGGCGTAGCCCCCGGTATGGGACGCGTCGGGGGCGAGGAAAACCCGGTGGCCACCTCGATCGTGCCAAAGCGGAGTGCCACGACCCGGTACTGCTACGTCCCGGACAAACGACCTCCCGCCGCCCCGGCCCTACCGTGGACGACGAACGCCAAGGACTCCTCAACCTCGGAAGGGCCGGGAATCGACATGACTTCCACCCACGCCTTCTGGCTCGCCGGCCGCCAGGCCACCGGTGAGACCACCTTCGATGTCACCTCGCCGTGGGACGGCCGGGTCGTCGGTCAGGTCAGCGTCCCGACCGAGGCCCAGGTCGAGGAGGCCGTCGCCGCCGCGTACGCCGTACGCGACGAGTTCGCCGCCACCCCCGCCCACGTCCGCGCCGCCGCCCTCGACCACGTCAGCAAGCGTCTGGTCGAGCGCACCGAGGAGATCGCGCAGCTCATCTCCGCCGAGAACGGCAAGCCGATCAAGTGGGCCCGCGGCGAGGTCGGCCGCGCGGTGTCCGTCTTCCGGTTCGCCGCCGAGGAGGCCCGGCGCTTCAACGGCGGCGAGGCCCAGCGCCTCGACACCGACCTCGGCGGCCAGGGCCGCCTGGCCCTCACCCGCCGCTTCCCGAAGGGCGTCGTCCTCGGCATCGCGCCCTTCAACTTCCCCCTCAACCTGTGCGCCCACAAGATCGCCCCGGCCATCGCCGCCGGTGCGCCGATCATCCTGAAGCCGGCGCCCGCGACCCCGCTCTCCGGCCTGATCATCGGTGACCTGCTCGCCGAGACGGAGCTGCCGGCCGGCTCCTGGTCGATCCTCCCGGTCTCCAACGACCGGATGCCCGCCCTCGTCCAGGACGAGCGGCTCCCGGTCATCTCCTTCACCGGGTCCGAGAAGGTCGGCTACGCGATCATGGACTCGGTGCCGCGCAAGCACTGCACCCTGGAGCTCGGCGGCAACGGCGCGGCCGTCGTCCTCGGCGACTGGGCGAGCGACGAGGACCTGGACTGGGCCGCGACCCGCATCGCCACCTTCTCCAACTACCAGGGCGGCCAGTCCTGCATCTCCGTGCAGCGCGTGATCGCGGACGCGTCGGTGTACGACCGGCTGCTGCCGCGCATCGTCGCCGCCGTCGAGGCCCAGGTCACCGGCGACCCGTCCGACGACAAGACGGACGTCGGCCCGCTGGTCAGCGAGGCTGCCGCCGAGCGCGTGGAGTCCTGGGTCGACGAGGCCGTCCGGTCCGGCGCCACCCTCCTCACCGGCGGCAAGCGCGACGGTGCCTCCTACGCGCCGACCGTGCTCGCCGACGTACCGGCCGAGGCGACGATCTCCTGCGAGGAGGTCTTCGGACCGGTCCTCACCGTGCGCAAGGTGGACGGGGAGGCGGAGGCCTTCGCCGCCGTCAACGACTCCAAGTACGGCCTCCAGGCAGGCGTGTTCACGCACGACGTGCAGGTCGCCTTCCGTGCCCACCGCGCACTGGAGGTCGGTGGCGTGGTCGTCGGCGACGTGCCGTCCTACCGTGCCGACCAGATGCCCTACGGCGGTGTGAAGCAGTCCGGTGTCGGCCGTGAGGGCGTCAAGTTCGCGATGGACGACTACACGTACGAGCGGGTCCTCGTGCTGACGGGCCTCGCGCTCTAAGGACACGAGAGTTTCAGAGGCGCGACAGTCGACGGCCGGAACCCACTGTGCGGGGGTTCCGGCCGTCGGCGTCAGCATCCTCGTCCGCCCGGCACAGCAGACCGCCGGCTACCGAGGCGTCACGGTGAAGTGGTGAGCACCGGCGTGCAGAGCGGTGATCGTCGCGTAGCCGTCGACGACCTTCACGTCACGGTGTGCGGCGCGGTGTCCGTCCCACACCTTGTCCCCGTTGACGCGCACGCCGACTGACGCGGCCGCCGTTCCGGAAGCAGTGACGGACAGTGCCACGGCACTGGCTCCCGCCACCACCACTGCGCGTCGGCCGGGGCCTGGCTGCGAAGCCTGCTCGTCACTGGGGCTCATGCTTCCTCATCTCTCATCACCATTGACTGAAACGATTCAATTCCGGGGGTGACGTGAAGCTGTCGCAGGGCGTTCCCGTCGTGCAGGGGTTGCACAGGGTGGGCCGCTCTCCGTGTGGGAATGGGCGGAAATGACCTACGGCCCGCCCCGCGGAAGCCGCTGTGCGGCGTCGTCCAGGGCGGTGGCGAACAACCCCTTCCCCACGCCCGCCGCGCCCGCTGCCACAGCGAGCCGGACATTCGCCGCGGCCGGTGCGACGGCATGGAATACCGGATCACGGGCCGCCGCGGCGCGGACACTCAAACGTTGCACGGGCTCACTGGAACGGCGGTCGGCGGACGTTCCCCCCGCACGAAAGGCCCGGCACCGGTGCCTTCCGGTGCCGGGCCCCTGGTGGTCGGCCTGTCCGGACCCTCAACCGGAGAAGTCGACCCGCGCGAGCCGCAGTGGGCCGCGCAGCCCGATACGCAGGTCGTGCACACCGCCGGCCACGAACTCGGCGCCGGTGGTGGTGTAGTCGTACGGGCCCTTCGTCCCGCCGAAGGTGACCGTCGCGAGTGACGGGCCCCCGTCCAGCGACACCTCGACGACTCCTTCGCCGGATGCCTCGACATCGACCCGCGTGACACCGCTTCCGAAGTCGCAGCCGCGGTAGGCGAGTTCGCCCGTCGCGTCGGCCCTCGGTGTCACCGCGTCGCCCGACACCTTCGTACGGTCGACGATCTCGATGTCCCGCTGTTCGTCGAAGTCGGCCGCGTTCAGGCCGAGTTCGCGCACCGGGCGGGGAGCGGCGGGCTCGCCGGCGAGGTCGGTCGTGGCGCGCAGACGGATGTCCTCGCTGGACGCGCCCGCGAGGAGTTCGTACGCGCCCGGCTCCAGACGGGGCCTGCCGACCGTCACGTCCCAGAACTCCAGGGCGGAGAGGGGGAGTTCGAAGGTCAGCCGCTCCGAGGTGCCGGGGGCGAGGTGGAGGCGCCGGTGGGCCAGCAGCTCGCGGCGGGGGCGCGGCACCGACGGGTCCACGGCGCGCGCGTAGAGCTGGGCCACCTCGTCCGCGGGCGCCTCGCCCGTGTTGGTGACCGTGAAGGAGACCTTCAGTGCGGCCTCCGCCTCGGTGACCTCCAGATCCTCGTACGCGAACGTCGTGTACGCGAGACCGTGGCCGAACGGGAACAGCGGGGTGCCCTCGAAGTACAGATACGTCTGGCGGCCGCCGATCACGTCGTAGTCGAGCAGGTCGGGCAGGTCCGCGTCGGAGGCGTACCAGGTCTGCGGGAGGCGGCCCGCGGGGGAGACGTCACCGGCCAGGACGCGGGCCAGGGCGGTGCCCGCCGCCTGGCCGCCGTGCGCGGTCCACAGGACGGCGGGGAGGTCGGCGGGGTCCACCGCGTAGGGGTACGCCGAGACCAGGGCGAGGACGGTGTCCGGGTTCGCGGCGCGGGCGGCGCGCAGCAGGCGCTCCTGATGGGCGGGGAGCCGGAGGGTGGTGCGGTCCTCCGTCTCGCGGCCGTTGATGTGCGGGTCGTTGCCCGCCACGACCACGACGACGTCGGCCGCCTCCGCCGCGCGGGCCACGGCATCCTCGCCGCGCTCGGTGAACTCCAGCTCGAAAATCTCCGGGGCGTCGTCGGCAACCCTGACGCCGTCGGCGGCGACAGAGAGATGCCCACCCGTCCCGACGTGCCTCAGGAGGTGGCCGCTCCCATGGGATCCGGAGCGGGAACCCGCCGGTTCGAGGCGGAACGTCTCCTGGACGACCCAGCCGCCCGGCTGGTCGGCGGACGCGCGGAGGTAACCGTCCTCGGCGACCGAGAGGTAGCGGCCGTCGGGGGCCCGCAGGGTCAGCAGCCCCTCGCCCCAGTCGATCAGCGCGAGGTCGGTGCCGGTGGCGTCGGTGGTGAGGGGCGGCAGGTCCGTGCGGCCCGCGAGCAGGGCCGGGTCCAGCGTGCCCTCGGCGCCGCGCACCTCGTCGTCCGCGTCCCCGGCGAGGGGCACCGACAGATACGTACCGGAGG
Organism: Streptomyces sp. NPDC058086; assembly: GCF_042885015.1. Taxonomy (NCBI): domain Bacteria; kingdom Bacillati; phylum Actinomycetota; class Actinomycetes; order Kitasatosporales; family Streptomycetaceae; genus Streptomyces; species Streptomyces sp. NPDC058086. The sequence goes on from NZ_JBHVST010000032.1 coordinate 76,795, forward strand.
AGGTCCTCAGGCGTACGCGGTCCACGCCCTCGGCGAAGTCGACGTGCTCGGCACCGAAGCGCTCGTACAGGCCCTCCAGCGGTGTGGAGCGGTGGATGAGTGTGCCGCTGTACCAGTCGAGCTTGCACTCGTCGGCGAGGAGGCCCACGACGGCGACGCGTACGCCCGGGCCGAGTGGCAGCAGGCCGTCGTTCTTGAGGAGGACGATCGCCTGCTCGGCCGTTTCCCGGGCGAGCGCGCGGTGGGCCGGGGTGTCGAAGTCCGAGGCGCCGGCATGGGGGTCCGTGTGCGGGTCGAACTCGCCGAGCCGGAAGCGGATCGCGAGCTGGCGGCGGACGGCCGCGTCGATGTCCGCCTCGCTCAACAGGCCCTTCTCCAAGGCCCCTCGGACCCGGTCCACGATCTTCGAACCGTCCGTGCCGTGGTCCGTGAAGCTGTCGACCCCGGCGAGGATCGCGGCGGCGGTCGCCTCCTCGTGGGTGTCGAAGTAGTGCTCGGAGTCGACCAGGTTGGAGGGGGCACCCGCGTCGGAGCACACCAGGAGGTCCTGGTCCGTCCAGGTGCGCAGGTGTTCCCGGAGGTACGGGGAGACGTGGTTGGGGCGGCCGTTGACCAGGTTGTACGCCGGCATCACGCCGGCCACCGCGCCCGCCTCGACGGTCGCGCGGAAGGCCCGCAGGTCGTACTCGTGCAGCACGCGCGGGCGGACCGAGGAGGACGTGGTGTCCCTGTCCGTCTCGTTGTTGTGGGCGAGCCAGTGCTTGAGGACGGGGGCCGTGCGCCAGTGGTCGGGGTGGTCGCCGCGCAGGCCCCGGGTGTACGCCGTGGCGATCGCGGAGGTGAGCTTCGGGTCCTCCGAGTAGCCCTCCTCGTTGCGGCCCCACAGCGGGTGGCGCAGCAGATTGACCGTGGGGGACCAGACGTTGAGGCCCACCCGGTCGTCGCGGGCGCGCATCGAGCGGACCTCGGCCGAGACGGCCTCACCGACGCGGCGTACGAGTTCGTCGTTCCAGGTCGCGCCGAGGCCGACGGCCTGGGGGAAGACCGTCGCCGGGCCCATCCAGGCCACACCGTGCAGCGCCTCCTGGCCGGTGCGGAACGCGGCCACCCCGAGCCGCTCCACGGCGGGCGCGAACTGGTGCAGGAACGCGATGCGCTCGTCGAGCGTGAGCCGCGCCAGCAGATCGTCGATGCGCTTCGCGAACGGCAGCCGCGGATCGCGAAAAGGCGGCGTAGGCGGCGTTTGTGCGGTCACGTGGTGATCCCTTTGCGGTGGAGCGACGGGGTGCTTTCGAAGCGCTTCGATGCTCGATCGCCCGAGGGGCGGGTGTCAAGACACCTCGACGCAACAACTCCGTTTCCTCATTGGCATTTCAAGCGCCGGATGAGTCCGCTCCAGTCCTCCACACCTCCGAGGAATCTTGGAATCGGCTCTTGTGCACCCCCAGGTGTTCACTTAACCTCGCAGCAACATCGAAGCGCTTCGACTAGTGGGGCGGCTCCCTCGGGGGCACGCAGTCCTCCACGCAGTCCTCCGAGGACCGCTTCGGCTCAGCCAGTTCCACTCAAGACACCGCAGCCGACGGCTCCACCGCCGGGTGTCCTGCTGTGCGCCATGAAGGGTTGACGCAATGACGCCGAACGCCGCCACCTCCGCCACCTCCGCTCCCAGCCGGAGAAGCTTCCTCGCCTCCACCGCGGTCGCCGCCGCGGCGGTAGCGGGAGGGATGCCGCTGCTCGCCGCCTGCGGCGGCTCGGACAGCGGCTCGGGCGGGGGCACGTCGGCGGGCAAGAACGCCAAGAAGCTGCTGCCGGCCTACGTCGCGACCAACGTGGTGACCCCTGACATCGCCGCCAAGAACGGCTCCGCGGTCGGCTTCACCAGCAAGCTCGACATCGCTTCCCTGAAGACCTCGGTGCCGAAGAAGCTCGGCAAGGGCGGCAAGGTCAGCATCATGTCGCCGTTCTGGGGTTCCCCGCCGAAGGGGGACAACGCCTACTACAAGGCGATGAACGACCTGATCGGTGTCGACGTCCAGTGGCAGAACCAGGACGGCAACACCTACGACCAGAAGCTCGGCGCGGTCCTGGCCTCCAGTGACATCCCGGACGTCGTGGTCATCCCCGGCTGGAACATGGGCGGCAAGATACCCAGCGCCATCATCGGCAAGTTCGCGGACCTCGGCCCGTACCTCTCCGGGGACGCGATCAAGGAGTACCCGAACCTCGCGGCGATCCCGACGGACGCCTGGCAGCGCTCCCTCTTCGGCGGCAAGCTGCGCGGCCTGCCGCAGCCGGCCCCGTACGTCACCGGCATCGTGCCCCTGTACCGCAAGGACATCTTCGACAAGGAGGGGTACGAAATCCCCACCTCGGCCGACGAGTTCACGGCGCTGTGCAAGGAGATCACCAACGCCAAGGCCAAGCGGTGGGCCTGCCTCGACATGAAGTGGACCGCCTTCCAGTCCTTCGGTGTGCTCTCGGGCAGTGAGAAACCGCTCGGCTGGAACCTCGTCGACGGCAAGATGGTCTACCGCATCGAGACCCAGGAGTACCTCGAAGCGCTGGAGTGGACCCGCAAGCTGTTCGCCGCCGGATACGTCCACCCGGACGCCAAGCTGGGCAAGAGCGCGGCCACCGACCCGGGCCCCAAGTTCGCGGCCGGCGAGTTCCTCATCTACGCCCAGAACATCTCACAGTGGTGGAGCCGCACCGCCGAACAGGCCACCCAGAACCCGGACTACAAGATCTGGGGCATGGACATCTTCGGCCACGACGGCGGTGCCCCGACCCTCTGGGCCGAGCAGCCGGCCGGCATCTTCGCCTTCGTCAGCAAGAAGGCCTCCGAGTCCGTGATCCGTGACGTGCTCGCCGTCGCGAACGTCACCGCCGCGCCGTACGGCACCAAGGAGTACATGCTCACCAACTACGGCGTCGAGGGCACCCACTACACCGTCAAGAACGGCGTTCCCACCAAGACCGACCAGGGCAACAACGAGGTCATCAACGCCTACGTCATGGTCGCGAGCCCCACCGCGACCATCGCCCACCCCGACTTCCCCGAGGTCGCCAAGGCGCAGGTCGAGTGGCAGCAGCGGATGGGCGCCTTCACCAAGAAGTCCTCCTTCTACGGCATGCAGATCACCGAGCCCTCCCGCTACACCAACCTCTCCAACGACTTCGAGCAGCTGGAGGACGACATCGTCCGCGGCCGCAAGAAGATCAGCGACATGCAGCAGGCCGTCTCCGACTGGAAGAGCAAGGGCGGCGACAAACTGCGCGACTGGTACAAGAAGCTGCTCGACGAGAACGGCTCGGCGACGAGCTGACCGGGCACCGAGGCAAGGAGAACGGCCGTGTCCCACAGCACGGTGCCTCGGAGCGGGACCGAGGCCGACACGACAGGGAAGACCCCGGTGGCGTCCGGCGGCGCCATCGGCTCCCGGGAGAAACGCCCCTCCGGGAAGGTGAGCCTGCGGCTCAGGTTCAGACGCGACCGCGTCCTGCTCCTGATGACGCTGCCGGCGGTCCTGCTGGTCCTGCTCTTCAACTATGTGCCGATCCTCGGCAACATCGTCGCCTTCCAGGACTACGACCCGTACATCAGCGACAACGGCATCGTCTCCATGCTGCACAGCCCCTGGGTGGGCATCGAGAACTTCCAGCGGGTCTTCGCGGACTCGGCGTTCTGGAGTGCCGTGCAGAACACCTTCGTGCTGTTCTTCCTCCAGCTCGTCCTGTACTTCCCGATCCCGATCGTGCTCGCGCTGCTCATCAACAGCGTGGTCAGGCCGAGGGTCCGGGCGCTCTCGCAGGCGATCCTCTACCTGCCGCACTTCTTCTCCTGGGTCCTGGTCATCGCCGTCTTCCAGCAGCTCTTCGGCGGCGCCGGAATCCTCTCGCAGCTGCTGCGGCAGCACGGGTACGACGGTCTCGACATCATGACCGACCCCAACACCTTCAAGTTCCTGATCACCGCGGAGAGCGTGTGGAAGGACGCCGGCTGGGGGATCATCGTCTTCCTCGCCGCGCTGTCCTCGGTCAGCCCGGACCTGTACGAGGCCGCCGCGATGGACGGCGCGGGTCGCTGGCGCCGCATGTGGCACGTCACGTTGCCCGCGCTGCGCCCGGTGATCGCCCTGCTGTTGGTGCTCCGCGTCGGTGACGCCCTCACCGTCGGCTTCGAACAGATCCTGCTCCAGCGCGACGCCGTCGGACCAGGAGCGGCGGAGGTCCTCGACACCTTCGTCTGGTGGAACGGCGTCCGCAACCAGGACTTCGGCTACGCGGCGGCCGCCGGACTGATCAAGGGCGTGGTCAGCCTCGGCCTGGTCCTCGCCGCGAACAAGGTGGCCCATCTCATGGGCGAGCAGGGGGTGTACAAGAAGTGACCGCCGTCATCGACAAACCCGTGCGCGGCCCCGGCCGCCTGGCCGCGCCGCCCCGGCCGGTGTGGGAGGAAGAGCCCAGCAAGGCAGGCCTCGCGGGCAAGGGACTCGTGCTGACCCTCGCCTGCCTGGGGATCTTCTTCCCGCTGTGGATCGTCATTGTCACCAGCCTCTCCTCACGGAAGACCATCGACGAGGCCGGCGGCCTGGTGATGGTGCCCAAGGGCATCACCTTCGTCGCCTACAAGGAACTCCTCAGCGGCGGCCAGGTCACCCGCGCCTCGGTCATCAGCATCCTGATCACCCTCGTCGGCACGCTGTTCTCCATGACCGTGTCCGTCCTGTGCGCCTACGGCCTCTCCCGCATCGGCTCGCTCGGCCACCGCTGGATCCTGATGGCACTGCTGGCGACCATGTTCTTCAGCGCCGGTCTCATCCCGACCTATCTGCTGGTGCAGTCGCTGGGCCTGACCGACAGCTATCTCGCGCTGATCCTCCCGAGCGCGATCAGCGTCTTCAACATCCTGGTGCTGCGCGGGTTCTTCATGGGCATCTCGCAGGAACTCATCGACAGCGCCCGCATCGACGGCGCCGGTGACCTCCGCATTCTGTTGCGGATCGTCATGCCGCTCTCCCGCGCGGTCCTCGCGGTGATCACCCTCTTCTACGCCGTCGGGTACTGGAGCGCCTGGTTCAACGCCTCGCTCTACCTCAACGACCAGGACATGATGCCGTTGCAGAACGTCATGATCCAGCTCGTACAGAAGCAGGAGGCACCGGTGGGCCTCGGCCAGGCCATCAAGACCGGCCAACTGTCCGGCCTGGCCGTGCAGATGGCGGTCATGGTGATGGCGTTGCTGCCGGTGGCCGTGTTGTCGCCGTTCGTGCAGCGGCATTTCAAGAAGGGCATGTTGACGGGCGCGGTGAAGGGCTGACCGGCGCCTGTTGAAGAGGGCGCTCCGGTCGTTCGGTGACTGCGGGTTGTTCGTGGCCGGGCGCGCCCACGCGGCGGAGCCGCATATCGATTCAGCCCCGCGCCTCTCAGGTAACTCCCCTGACCGTCTCTCCGCAGAACGAGGTATGTCATGCACGCGTCCCGACTGAGCCGCCGGGCCGTTCTCGCCGGGGGTGCCGCCGCCGCGCTCACCACCGTGGCGCTCCCTCAGGGCCGCGCGCACGCCGCCGAGGTCACCGCCGCCACCCCCTCCTACCGCTGGCGCAACGCCGTCATCGGCGGTACCGGATTCATCACCGGGGTGCTGTTCCACCCGGCCGTACGAGGGCTCGCCTACGCCCGGACCGACATCGGCGGCGCCTACCGCTGGGACGAGCGCGCCGCCCGCTGGACCCCGCTCACCGACCACCTCGGCTGGGACGACTGGAACCTGCTCGGTGTCGAGTCGCTCGCTGTCGACCCCGCGCACCCGGACCGGCTCTACCTCGCTCTCGGCACCTACGCCCAGTCGTGGGCCGGCAACGGCGCGGTCCTGCGCTCCGACGACCGCGGCGCCACCTGGACCCGCACCGACCTGGACGTGAAGCTCGGCGCCAACGAGGACGGGCGAGGCGCCGGTGAGCGGCTCCTCGTCGACCCGTGCGACGGCGACACCCTGTGGCTGGGGACCAGACACGACGGGCTGCTCAAGTCCACCGACCGGGGCGCCACCTGGGCAGGCGTGAGTACCTTCCCGGCGAAGGCGAACTCCTCCGGGCAGGGCATCACGTTCCTCGTCGTGGCCGGGCGCGCCGTCTACGCCGGCTGGGGCGACGGCGACGGCACCACGGGCACGGCGAACCTGTACCGCACCTCCGACGGCACGACCTGGGAGGCCGTCCCCGGGCAGCCGTCCAACGCCGCAGCCAAGGTCCCGCTCCGCGCCGCGTACGACCGGCTCACCCGCGAGCTGTACGTGACGTACGGCGACGCGCCCGGCCCGGGCGGCCAGTCCGACGGCAGCGTGCACAAGCTGCGCACGGCTACGGGGACTTGGACCGAGGTCACCCCGGTGAAGCCGGGCGGGACGACGAGCGAGGGCTCGGCGGACACCTTCGCCTATGGCGGTGTCGCCGTCGACGCCCGCCGCGCGGGCACCGTCATCGTCTCCACCAACAACCGGTGGGCCGACGGCGACACCGTGTTCCGGTCCACCGACGGTGGCCGTACCTGGGCGTCTCTGAAGGACGTGGCTGTCTTCGACGTGTCCGAGACTCCTTTCCTCGACTGGGGTGAAGACCAGCCGAAGTTCGGCTGGTGGATCCAGGCGCTCGCCCTCGACCCGTACGACTCGAAGCACCTCGTGTACGGGACCGGCGCGACCCTCTACGGCACCCACGACCTCAGACACTGGGCGCCGCGGATCCGTGGTCTGGAGGAGACGGCCGTGCGCCGGCTGATCTCGCCCCCGGCCGGGGAGGCGCATCTGATCAGCGGACTCGGGGACATCGGTGTGATGTACCACGAGCGGCTCACGGCGTCTCCGTCGCGCGGCATGGCGACGAATCCCGTGTTCGGGTCGGCGACGGGACTCGCGCAGGCCGCGGCCAAGCCGTCGTACGTCGTCCGGACGGGCTGGGGCGACCACGGCAACGGCGCGTACTCCCAGGACGGCGGGCGGACCTGGGCGCCCTTCATGGCCCAGCCCGACATCGCCAAGAACGCACCGGGGCCGATCGCCACCAGCGCCGACGGCGGTACGCTGCTGTGGTCCTTCGTGCACTGGGACGGCACGAAGTACGCGGCTCACCGCTCGGCGGACAACGGCGCGACCTGGTCCGAGGTCTCCTCCTTCCCGAAGGGCGCCACGCCGGTCGCCGACCCGGCCGACCCGACGCTCTTCTACGCGTACGACACCGACACAGGAACGCTATACGCCAGCACTGACAGTGGCCGTTCCTTCACCTCCCGTGCTGGTGGACTGCCCTCCGGGGACAACCAGTTCAAGCTGGCCGCCGCCCCCGGGCGGAGCGGTGACCTGTGGCTGAGCGTGAAGTGGAACGGGCTCTACCGGTCCACCGACGGGGGCGTCACCTTCGCCAGGATCGCCAGCTGCTGGGCCTCGTACACCCTCGGCTTCGGCAAGGCGGCCGACGGCGCCGACTACCCGGCCGTCTATCAGGTCGGCTCCACGGAGACGATCACCGCCGTCTACCGCTCCGACGACGCGGCCGAGACCTGGGTGCGGATCAACGACGACGCCCACCAGTGGGGCTGGATCGGCGAGGTCATCACCGGAGACCCGCGTGTGTACGGCCGTGTGTACCTCGGTACAAACGGGCGCGGCATCCAGTACGGGGAGCAGGTCTGATGCCCGCGCCCGAAAAGAAGTCCCTGGCACCCACGCTCGCAGACGCCACCCGCGGACGCATCCTCTTCGGCGGCGACTACAACCCCGAGCAGTGGCCGGAGGAGCTCTGGCCGGAGGACATACGGCTCATGAAGGAGGCCGGCGTCAACTCCGTCACCGTCGGCGTCTTCTCCTGGGCCAAGCTCGAACCGACACCCGGCGCACGGGAGTTCGGCTGGCTCGACCGGCTCATGGACCTCCTGCACGAGAACGGTATCGGAGTCGTCCTCGCCACCCCCACCTCCTCGCCCCCGCCCTGGATGGGCCGGCTCCACCCGGAGACCCTGCCCCGCGACGCGGACGGCCGTGTCGAGTGGTGGGGCGGCCGCCAGCACTTCGCCCACTCCAGCGCCGTCTACCGGCGCCACGCCGCCGCCATCACCGAGGACCTCGCCGCCCGCTACGGCGGCCATCCCGCCCTCACGATGTGGCACATCAACAACGAGTACTGCACCTACGACTGGGGCGACGAGGCGGCCGCCGCCTTCCGGCGCTGGCTCCAGGGCAAGTACGGCACGCTCGACGCCCTCAACACCGCCTGGGGCACCGCCTTCTGGAGCCAGGGCTACGACGTCTGGGAAGGCGTCCTCCCGCCGCGCCACGCCCACTACATGAACAACCCCACCCAGGTCCTCGACTTCAAGCGCTTCACCTCCGACGCCCTCCTGGAGTGCTACCTCGCCGAACGCGACATCGTCGCCCGGCACACCCCGCACATCCCCGTGACCACCAACTTCATGCCGTTCTGGCAGGGCCAGGACGCCTGGGCGTGGGCCGAGCGGGAGGACGTGGTCTCCGTCGACATCTATCCGGACCCGCGCGACCCGCTCGGCGCCCAGTACGGCGCGCTCATCCACGACATGACCCGCTCGCAGGCCCGCGGCGGGCCCTGGATGGTCATGGAGCAGGCGGCGGGGCCCGTGAACTGGCGTGGTGTGAACCATCCGAAGCCCCACGGGCTCAACCGGCTCTGGTCCCTCCAGGCCGTCGCCCGCGGCGCGGACGCCGTCTGCTATTTCCAGTGGCGGCAGTCCCGGCAGGGCGCCGAGAAATTCCACTCCGGGATGGTCAGCCACGCGGGGGAGCGAGGCCGCACCTTCCAGGAGGTCAAGCGGATCGGGTCCGAACTCGCCCTGCTGAGTGCCAAGGTGACGGATACGCGGGTCGTCGGCGCCGACATCGCCGTACTGCTGGACTGGAACGCCTGGTGGGCGAGTCAGCAGGACGGGCGGCTGTCCTGCGAGGTCGACCACCAGAGCGTCGTACGCGCCTGGCACCGCGCCCTGTGGGAGGCGAACACCACCACCTCCTTCGCCCACCCCGAGCACGACCTGTCCGCGTACAAGCTGGTCGTCGTCCCGCAGCTGTATCTGCTGACGGACAGGGCGATCGACAACCTTGTCGGGTATGTACGCGGCGGTGGCACGCTCGTCTCCGGCTTCCTGACCGGCGTCGCCGACCAGGACGACCGGGTGCGGCCCGGCGGCATGGACGAGCGGCTGCGCGAACTCTTCGGCATCCGCACCCTGCACGAGTGGTGGCCGCTGGACGCCGACGAGAAGGTCGAGGCCGAGGGCTTCCGGGGCACGCTGTGGTCCGAGGAGATCGAGGCCGCGGACGACACCTACGCGGTCGTCCGGTACAAGGGCGGTGAGCTGGACGGTCTTCCGGCCGTACTGCGCAAGGGCCGCGCCTGGTACCTGTCCACCCTCCCCGAGCCCGAGGCGCTGTGGCCGCTGCTCGCCGGGATCGCCGAGGACGCGGGAGTACGGCTGCCGCTCGACCACCTCCCGGTGGACGTGGAAGCGGTACGCCGGGGCGAACTGCTCTTCCTGCTCCACCACGGGCGGGACACGGTGACCGTGCCGGTTCCGGGACGCCATCGCGATCTGCTGACCGGCCAGGACGTCGTCGATGCCGTGGAGCTGGGGCGGTACGGGGTCGTCGTACTGGAGGCAGCGCCGTGAGCGAGCCCGCGGGCGGCCCCACGGACGAGCCCGCCCACGTCTCCACGGACGCTCCCGTTCACGCCTCCACGGACGCTCCCGTCCACGCCTCCACCGACGCGCCCGTCCACGGCACCTGGGAGCCCGCCCCCGCCGCCCGCTGGGAGGACGCCTTCCTGAGTGGGAACGGCCGACACGGCGTCATGGTGTTCGGCGATCCGAACGATGACCGGGTCATCGTCAACCATCACTCCCTGGTCCGCCCGAACGGCAGTGCGGACGCCCGACCGCCCGAGCTGGCCGAACGGCTGAAGAGCGTCCAAGACCGGTTGCTGGCCGGTGACGTCGACGCCGGGGAGGACTTCACCGACGGACGACCGCTGCTGTGGGTGCAGCCCTTCCATCCGGCCTTCCAGGTGCGGCTGCGCCGGTCGCCACGGGAGTCGCGCGCCTACCGGCGCGAGGCCGACTTCACCAGCGGTGTCGTCCGCGCCGAGTGCGAGGACCGGCGCAGCGAGGTCTTCGTGTCGCGCGCGGACGACGTCATCGTCCAGCACGTGACCGAGGCCGACCTCACCGCCGACGTGACGCTCGACCACCAACTACCGGGTGCTCCATCGGATGTGACGGTAGGTCACAGTTCCGTCCTCACCGCCGAGGGCGCTCTCCTCACCCTGCGGGCCCGCTATCCGGGCAGTGAGCGGGCGTACACCGGGGTGACGCTCGCCGTGGTCACCGGTGGCCGGACGCTCACCGCGCCGCCCGGGATACGGGTCGAGGGTGCGCGTTCGGTGCTGCTGCTCACGCGGGTACGGCGGCACAAGGGGGAGTGGGACGCGCTCGCCGAGGCCCGTGAGCTGCGCGCCCTGCTGCCCGACGACGACGAGGACGCGTACGACCGTCTCCTCGCCCGGCACACCGCCCTGCACCGCCCCGCCTACCTGCGGGCGGGCCTGGAGCTGGGCGCCGACCCGGCCGAACGGGCGCTCCCCGGCTCGGAGTTGGTCCGCCGTCCGAAAAGCCCCGCCCTGCTCGAACGGCTCTTCGCGGCCGGTCGCTACCACCTGCTGTCCGCCGCCGGAATGCTGCCGCCACGCCTGACCGGGCTGTGGACCGGCGACTGGGACACCGGCTGGTCGGGAGCCTTCACCACCGACGCCAACGTCAATCTCCAGACGGCGTCGGCCGCCGCGGCGGCGCTCCCGGAGGTGTCCGAGGCCCATGCCGCCCTGATCCACGGCCAGTTGCCGCACTGGCGCGACAACGCCCGGGCGATCTTCGGCACCCGGGGTGTCGTCGCCCCCGCGCACACCGACGGCGAGTCCGGGCACATCTACCACCTCAGCCGCGAGTACCCGCTGCACGTGTGGACCGCGGGCGCCGACTGGCTGCTGAAGCCCCTCGTGGACCACGACGAGACGCGCGGCGCACGCGACCCGCGCCTGTCGGCCGCGCTCGCCGAAGTGGCGTACTTCTACGAGGACTTCCTCACCCGGACCGACGAGAACGGCCACGTCGTGATCGTGCCGTCCTACTCGCCGGAGAACCGGCCCGCCACCGCGCGCTGGATCACCCTCAACGCCGCCATGGACCTCTCCGCGGCGCGCCACGCCCTCCGCACGGCCGCCGACCACCACCCCGGACCCGACGCCGAGCGCTGGCGCGCGCTCGCCGACCGGCTCCCGCCGCACCGCGTCAACGCCGACGGGGCACTCGCCGAGTGGGCCTGGCCCGGCCTCGACGACACCTACGACCACCGGCACCTCAGCCACCTCTACGGCGTCTGGCCGCTCGACGAGATCAACCCGTACGACACCCCCGAGCTCGCCGCGGCGGCCCACCGCGCCCTCGTACTGCGCGGCGCCGAGAACGACTCCGCGCACGGCCACCTCCACCACGCCCTGGTGGCGGCCCGACTGCGGGACGCCCAGCGGGTGGCGGGCGCCCTCGACAACGTCCTGGCCGGGGACTTCTTCCATGTCTCCCTGATGAGCGGCCACTACCCGAACCGGCACGTCTACAACGCGGACGCCGCCCACACGCTCCCCGCTGTGCTCATCGAGATGCTCGTCCAGTCCACGCCCGGACGGCTGGTCCTCTTCCCCGCGCTCCCCACGGTGTTCCCGAGCGGCCGGCTCCACGGCATCCGCACCCGGTTCGGCGCCGAGGTCGACCTGACCTGGAGTCCCGGGGAGCGCACGGCCGTCATCCGCCCCACCCGAACCGCGCGGATCGATCTCAGGACTTCCGCCGGCGCGCGACCGCTCTCCCTGAGCGCCGGAGAAGACTGCGTCCTCACCCTGGGGCCGCAGTAGCACCCGCAGTTCCCCCCACCCATGGAAGGGACACCATGGCAACACGGACACTCGGCAGGGCCGCCAAGGCCCTGCTGGCCCCCGCGCTCGCGCTCGGCGCCACCGTCGGCCTCGCCTCCGCCCCCGCCCAGGCGGCCGTCTGGAGCTCCTGCGAGCAGTACGGGAACACCAGCCTCAACGGGTACACGCTCTACAACAACATCTGGGGCTCCGGCGCGGGCAGCCAGTGCATCTGGGCCAACTCCGGTACAAACTGGGGGGTTTGGGCCAACCACCCCAACACAGGTGGCATCAAGTCGTACCCGAACGCCAAGAAGGTGATCAACAAGTCGATCACCTCGCTCGGCTCGCTCAGCAGCGGCTACAACGTCACGGTCCCGTCGTCCGGCGCGTACAACACGTCGTACGACATCTGGGACACCGGCTACAAGTACGAGGTCATGCTCTGGGTGAACAAGACCGGAGCCGTCGGCCCGCTCGGCACCTCGCAGGGCACCCTCACCCTCGGCGGCCACACCTGGACCGTCTACAAGGGCAACAACGGATCCAACGACGTCTTCTCCTTCGTGCGCACCTCGAACTCCACCTCCGGCACCGTCGACGTCCTGCCGATCCTCAAGTGGATCAAGGACACCAAGGGATGGTTCGGCAACGTGACCATCGGCGACCTCCAGTTCGGCTTCGAGATCACGTCCTCGTCCGGCGGTCTGGACTTCGCGACCAACAGCCTGTCGGTCAGCAGTAGTTGACCGACCCTCCAGGAGGCATCAGCGGCCCGGTTCCCGCGTCGCGCGGGGGCCGGGCCGTCGCGACACGAGCCGCGCGGCACCGGCACACCCGGCGCCGGCCAGCGCGAAGCCCAGCACGCTGGGGTTCAGGTAGCCGGGAACGACGTCGGTGACATAGCTGTCGCCGTCCCCCGTCTCGCAGACGAACCGGAGGGGCAGATAGCGCACCGTGTAGTCGACGATGCCCGGGTCCTGAGCCCACTCCTCCCGGCCCGGTGTGCGACAGGGCCGCAGCGGTGCCGAGTCGGCGCCGTTCTCCTCCGCGTCCATGACCGCGCCGACCAGATGGAGCAGGCCCCACACGTACAGGACGGCCGTGGCGGCCCCCATGAGGGCGGCGGCGACGCGCAGCCACACCACGCGGTCGGCCTGCCGGGGGCCGATCCGGCCGAGGGTGCCGAAGCAGTACCCGACGAAGGCGAAGGCCGCGACCAGGCTCCCCGGGACGAGCGGCAGGAGCAGGTACACCATCCGGTGACTTCAGCAGCCCAAGATCGCCTCGGCTGTGATGGAGCCCACAGTTCCGGCAACAGTAGCGTCACAGATCATGCGGGGGAGGCCCGCCCGGCCTCCCCCGCATGCGCGCGGCTACTCCGCCACAGGCAGCCGTGCCCCGTCCCGCAGGAACAGCGGGATGCGGTCCAGAGGGGCGTCGACGGTGACGGCCGCGCCGCCCTCGTACGTCTGGCCGGTCCACGCGTCGGTCCACCAGGCGCCCGCCGGAAGGTACGTCGTGCGCACCGTCGCGCCCGCCGTGAGCACCGGCGCGACCAGGAGGTCGGAGCCGAAGAGGTAGGAGTCGTCGACCGACCAGGCCGCGTGGTCCTCGGGGAACTCGAGGAACAGCGGGCGCATCACCGGCAGCCCCTCCTCATGGGCCTCCCGCATGACGTCCAGCACATAGGGCTTCAGCCGCTCGCGCAGCCGCAGATACTTCTCCAGGATCGCGCCGGCCTCCTCGCCGTACGACCAGACCTCGTTCGGGCCGCCGGTCATGTCGGGGCCCAGCGGCATACCGGGGTCGCGGAAGCCGTGCAGGCGCATCAGCGGGGAGAGCGCGCCGAACTGGAACCAGCGGACCATCACCTCGCGGTACGCCGGGTCCTCGGGGTCGCCGCCGTGGAAGCCGCCGATGTCGGTGTTCCACCAGGGGATCCCGGAGAGCGCGGTGTTGAGGCCGGCGGCGATCTGGCGGCGCAGCGTCGCGAAGTCGGTGCCGATGTCGCCGGACCACAGGGCGGCGCCGTAGCGCTGACTGCCCGCCCACGCCGAGCGGTTGAGAGTGACGACCTCGGTCTCGCCGACAGCGAGCATGCCCTCGTAGAAGGTGCGGGCGTTCTCGCGGGGGTAGAGGTTGCCGACCTCCAGACCCGGGCCCGCGTGGTAGCGCAGGTTCTCCTGGAAGCCCGGCTTCAGCTCCGGCTCGCAGGCGTCCAGCCAGAAGGCCGAAATGCCGTACGGGTCGAGGTAGTTGCCCTTCACGCGCGACCACAGGAAGTCACGGGCCTCGGGGTTCGTCGCGTCGTAGAAGGCCACCTGGACGGTGGAGGCGACCTCTTTGTCGGGCCAGTCGGCGTGGGCCATCGGGCCGTACTCGGTGCCGATGAAGTAGCCGCGCTGCTCCATGAGCGGGTGGTTCTCGGAGAGCGGGGAGACCGACGGCCAGACGGACACGACCAGCTTGACGCCGAGTTCGGCGAGCTCGCGCTGCATCGCCGCCGGGTCCGGCCACTCCGCCGGGTCGAACTTCCAGTCGCCCAGGTGGGTCCAGTGGAAGAAGTCGCAGACGATGGCGGACAGGGGCAGTCCCCGTCGCTTGTACTCCCGTGCCACGCCGAGGAGTTCGTCCTGCGTGCGATAGCGAAGCTTGCACTGCCAGAAGCCGGCCGCCCACTCGGGCAGCATCGGCGTACGGCCGGTGGCGGCGCTGTAGCGGCGCTGGGCGTCGGCCGGGGTGCCCGCGGTGATCCAGTAGTCGAGCTGGCGGGCGGAATCGGCGACCCAGCGGGTGCCGTTGCCCGCGAGCTCGACCCGGCCGATCGCGGGGGAGTTCCACAGGAACGTGTACCCGCGGCTGGACGTGAGCACCGGGACGGTGACCTCGGCGTTGCGCTGGATCAGGTCCAGGACCGTGCCCTTCTGGTCGAACAGCCCGTGCTGGTGCTGGCCGAGGCCGTACAGCTTCTCGCTCTCATAGGCGGCGAAGCGCTGTTCCAGGCGGTGATGGCCGCTTCCCGTCGGGGTGTACAGGCGCGGGCCGGGCCACCAGAAGTGAGCGCGCTCCTCGGCGAGGAGTTCCGTGCCGTCGGCCGTGCGGAGGAAGCGGAGCAGGCCCTCGGCGCTGACCTCGACGGTCAGTGCGCCGACCGTCAACCGGCCCGCACCGTCCTGGATCCTGACGGTGCTCTCGGTCACCTGCGGCTCGTCGAGGAGCGCGCAGGGGAGGCCTTCGAGTACCGGGCCGCCCAGGCGTGCGCGGACCCGGACCGCGTCCGGGCCCCAGGGCTCGATGCGGACGGTCTCCTGACGTCCGCTCCACTCCAGCGCGCCGTCCCGCTCGCGGAACGTGCCGACGGTCGGGGAGGACTGCGCGAGGCTGACCGCGCCTGACTGGGTCTGGTTTTCGGCAGGCTGATTCACGGGGGCGCTCCTGAAGGAATGCAGACATGAGGAATGCAGACATGCAGACATGGGGTGCCCGGCGAGGAGGGCACAACGCTGGGGCTGGGGCTGGGGCAGTGCGGTGTGATGCGGTGCGGTGCGGTGCGGTGAAGGGCGGGACGGGGAGTGGCGTGGCCGGGCCCCGGTCAGGCGGCGGTCGGCGCCGGGCCCGTGCTCGCCCGTACCGTCAACTCAGGGGCGATGAGCACGACTTCGTCCTTGCCGTGCCCTTCCAACTTGGCGATCAGATGCTCCACGGCGAGCCGGCCCATCTCCTGCGCCGGGATGGCGACCGAGGTCAGCCGCACCGAGGCCTGTGTCGCGACCTGGTCCGGGCAGATCGCGATCACCGACATGTCCTCGGGGACGGCCCGGCCCTGCTGGCGCAACAGCGCGAGCAGCGGCTCGACCGCGGACTCGTTCTGCACGACGAAGCCCGTGGTGCCGGGGCGCTCGTCGAGGATGCGGGCGAGGGTCAGGGCCATCGCGTCGTACCCGCCCTCGCAGGGGCGGTGCAGCACGCGCAGGCCCAACTCCCTCGAACGGGACCGGAGTCCGTCGAGGGTGCGCTCGGCGAAGCCGGTGTGCCGCTCGTAGACCGCGGGAGCCTCGCCGATGACAGCGATGTCACGGTGGCCCAGCAGCGCGAGGTGCTCGGCGCACAGCGCGCCCGTCGCGCCGAAGTCGAGATCGACGCAGGTCAGGCCGGAGGTGTCGGCGGGCAGGCCGATCAGTACGGAGGGCTGGTCCGTCTGGCGCAGCAGCGGGAGCCGTTCGTCGTCGAGCTCCACGTCCATCAGGATCATCGCGTCGGCGAGCCCGCTGCCGGTGACGCGGCGCACGGCGTCGGGACCCTCCTCGCCGGTGAGCAGGAGCACGTCGTAGCCGTGCGTGCGGGCGTGGGTCGCCACCGCGATGGCGATCTCCATCATCACGGGTACGTACATGTCGGTACGGAGCGGAACCATCAGCGCGATGATGTTGGAGCGGCTGCTCGCCAGGGCCCGGGCGCCCGCGTTCGGGTGGTAGCCGAGCTCCTGGATGCTCCGCTCGACCCGCTGCCGGGTGCTCGCGGAGATGGACCGCTTGCCGCTGAGGACATAGCTCACCGTGCTCGCCGAGACTCCGGCGTGCTGGGCGACCTCGGCGAGGGTGACCATCCAGCTCTCCAAGCATTGTGTGAAGCGCTTCGACAGTGCGCATTGCGGACAAGGGCGTGTGAGGGTGGCTCGACAGTAGCTCGACGGGTGGTGGGTGTCCATAGGTTGTCGAAGCGCTTCGACGGGATTCTTGCGGTGCGGGTCGGGAGTCGTCGTCGTGCCGCGCGACGGCACGTTCGCCGTGCCGTGCCCGGGCGTGTTTCCAGTGTCGGGCGCCGGTACGTTTCGCGCGCCGGACTTCGCCGTGCGGCGGCAACCTTTCGAGCCCCGGTGGTCACTGAGAAGGCGTACGCAGACCGTTTTCCGGAAGGACCTTCGATGCAACACCGCCGACCGCGCCTGTCCAAGAAGGCGAAGACGATGCTCGCGGGAACGGTGGCGCTCGCGGCCGCCGCGGGCGTCACCGTCGCCCAGGCAGGCGAGGCCAGCAAGAAGTGCGGCGCCTTCGAAACCGTCACGATGGGCAAGTACTACGTCAACAACAACCTCTGGGGGCAGGACGACGGCACGGGCACCCAGTGCGTCTGGGACACCTCGCGCTCCGGCGACACCATCGGCTGGGGCACGAACTACACCTGGACCAGCAAGGCCGGCAAGGAGAACAGCGTCAAGTCGTACGCCAGTACCGTGCTCGGCTGGCACTGGGGCTGGAAGGCCGACAAGGCGGCCACCGAACTGCCCGTCCGGGTCGGCGACCGCAAGCCGGTCAAAACCAGCTGGGAGTTTTCGGTCAGTTCCAACCCCGGCACCATGAACGTCGCCTACGACCTGTGGCTGCACGACAAGAACAACGCGGACTGGCAGGACCAGCCCGCCGACGAAATCATGGTCTGGCTCAACCGGCAGGGTGGTGCGGGCCCCCTCGGCACCAAGTACGGCAGCGTGAGCCTCGACGGCGCCATGTGGGACATCTACCAGGGCGACATCGGCTGGAAGGTGTACTCCTTCGTCCGCCGCGCCAACACCACCAAGGCCTCCCTCGACCTCGACGACTTCACTCAGGCCCTGGTCCGCCGCAAGCTGCTCGGCAACGACAAGTACCTCTCCGGCATCGAGTCGGGCAGCGAGGTCTTCCGCGGTTCGGGGCGGCTGGACACCAAGGCGTACTCCGTCGACATCGGCTGACATCCGCCGGCATCGGCCGGCATCGGCCCAAACCCATGGGGTACACGTTCACACGAACGCGCGCGAGGACTGGTGGGCTCACCCGTATTCGGGTAAATACGATCGAGTAGAACCGATCGGTAACGAAGGTCCCCAAGATCCCTATGCGCGGCGAGGTGAGCCTCATGTCCGCAACACCCCACCAGCCCACCGTCACTGAACGTGAGGCACGTCAGGTCGCGGAGGCGGCCCGCGAACAGGACTGGCGCAAGCCCAGCTTCGCCAAGGAACTGTTCCTCGGCCGCTTCCGCCTCGACCTGATCCACCCGCACCCCATGCCCCCCGAGGACGACGTACAGCGCGGCGAGGAGTTCCTCGCCAAGCTGCGCGACTTCTGCGAGACGAAGATCGACCCGGCCCGTATCGAGCGCGAGGCACAGATCCCGGACGAGGTCATCGACGGCCTCAAGGACCTCGGCGCCCTCGGCATGAAGATCGACACCAAGTACGGAGGCCTCGGCCTCACCCAGGTGTACTACAACAAGGCGCTCGCCCTCGTCGGCTCCGCGAACCCGGCGATCGGTGCCCTGCTGTCCGCACACCAGTCGATCGGCGTACCGCAGCCGCTGAAGCTCTTCGGCACCCAGGAGCAGAAGGACGTCTTCCTGCCGCGCTGCGCCCGCACCGACATCTCGGCCTTCCTCCTCACCGAGCCGGACGTCGGCTCCGACCCGGCGCGGCTCGCCACGACCGCCGTGCCGGACGGCGACGACTACGTCCTCGACGGGGTGAAGCTCTGGACGACCAACGGCGTCGTCGCCGATCTGCTCGTCGTCATGGCGCGCGTCCCGAAGTCCGAGGGCCACAAGGGCGGCATCACGGCGTTCGTGGTGGAGGCCGGCTCCGAGGGCGTCACCGTCGAGAACCGCAACGCCTTCATGGGCCTGCGCGGCCTGGAGAACGGCGTCACCCGCTTCCACCAGGTCCGCGTCCCGGCCGCGAACCGGATCGGCCCGGAGGGTGCGGGCCTGAAGATCGCCCTCACCACCCTCAACACCGGCCGCCTCTCACTGCCCGCCATGTGCGTCGGCGCGGGCAAGTGGTGTCTGAAGATCGCCCGCGAATGGTCGGCGGCCCGCGAGCAGTGGGGCAAGCCGGTCGCCTTCCACGAGGCCGTCGGCTCCAAGATCTCCTTCATCGCGGCCACCACCTTCGCCCTCGAAGCCGTCGTCGACCTGTCCTCCCAGATGGCCGACGAGAACCGCAACGACATCCGCATCGAGGCCGCCCTCGCCAAGCTGTACGGCTCCGAGATGGGCTGCCTGATGGCCGACGAACTGGTCCAGATCCGCGGTGGCCGCGGCTTCGAGACCGCCGAGTCGCTGGCGGCGCGCGGCGAGCGGGCGGTGCCCGCCGAGCAGATCCTGCGCGACCTGCGCATCAACCGGATCTTCGAGGGCTCCACGGAGATCATGCACCTGCTGATCGCCCGCGAGGCCGTCGACGCCCACCTGTCGGTCGCCGGTGACCTCATCGACCCCGACAAGTCCCTCTCGGACAAGGCGAAGGCAGGCGCGAACGCGGGTGTCTTCTACGCCAAGTGGCTGCCGAAACTGGTCGCGGGACCGGGGCAGCTCCCGCGCTCGTACGGCGAGTTCAACCGGCATGTGGATCTCTCCCCGCATCTGCGCTACGTCGAGCGCAACGCCCGCAAGCTCGCCCGCTCCACCTTCTACGCCATGTCCCGCTGGCAGGGCCGGATGGAGACCAAGCAGGGCTTCCTGGGCCGGATCGTCGACATCGGCGCCGAGCTCTTCGCGATGAGCGCGGCCTGCGTCCGCGCCGAACACCTGCGCCTCACCGGGCAGCACGGCCGAGAGGCCTACCAGCTCGCCGACGCCTTCTGCCGCCAGTCCCGCATCCGCGTCGACGAACTCTTCGGCCGCCTGTGGAGCAACACCGACGACCTCGACCGCAAGGTCGTCAAGGGCGTACTGGCGGGCACGTACGAATGGCTGGAGCAGGGCGTGATCGACCCGTCCGGGGAAGGCCCCTGGATCGCCGACGCGACACCCGGCCCGAGCCGGAAGGAAAACGTCCACCGCCCCATTCGCTGACCCTTTCCCCAGGAATTCACTGCCGCCCCGGTTCGCCATTCCGCCGCTTGCCGCACCGAATATGTGCGTCAACAATGAGGAGAATGGCGAACGGGGACGGCAGATGCGCCAAGGAATCGGGGAAGAACACGGTCACGGCCTTTCCGCGCAGCTGACGCGCGCCCGTGCCGAGGCCCGGCGTCAGCTCGACGAACCGGATCCCGCAGGGGCCCTGCGGACCGTACGCAAAGAGGTGCGGCCGCTGGCGCAGAAGCTGCGCGAAGCCGCGCCCGAGACCTTCGAGGCGCACCGCGACGCCCTCGCGGTTCTCCTCAACGACTGCGCGCTCGCCCTGGTCGACACGGAGCCGCGCCCGCCGGTGCCCTCCTTCGACGCCGTACGGATCCGGCGCATCGACCTCGGCGACGTCGACGGTCTGCTGGACGCCGGACGGCCGGGGGAACGGCCCGTCATCCAGCAACTCTTCCGCAGCGCACTCGACGTGGTCGACGATCCCGTCCTGCGCGAGGTGATCACAGCGAATCAGCAGGGCGTCCACATTCTGCAACGAGCCAATCACTGGATTCGGATGCTCGTGGACGCCGTTTAGTTCTGGGGGAATTCCTATGACGGGCAAAGGTCTGGACGTCATCACCGGCAGGATCATGCGAGCCGGCGAGGGCCGTGTGCTGCGCAGGCTCCAGCGCGTCGTCGATCAGGTCAACTCCTTGGACGAGGAGTTCAGGGCCTTGTCGGACGAGGAACTCCAGTCCCTCACCCCGGAGTTCAAACAGCGCCACGCCGACGGCGAGAGCCTGGACGACCTGCTGCCGGAGGCCTTCGCCGCGATGCGCGAGGCGGCCCGGCGCACCCTGGGCATGCGCCACTTCGACGTCCAGGTGATGGGCGGCGCGGCGCTGCACCTCGGCGACATCGCGGAGATGCAGACGGGGGAGGGCAAGACCCTCGTCGCCACCCTCCCCGTCTATCTGAACGCCCTGTCCGGCAAGGGAGTCCACCTCGTCACGGTCAACGACTACCTCGCCGAGCGCGACGCCGAGTGGATGGGCCGCGCCTACCGCTTCCTGGGCCTGACCGTCGGTGTCATCAAGTCCGAGTCGACGCCCGCCGTGCGCCGCGCCCAGTACGCCTGCGACATCACCTACGGCACCAACACCGAGTTCGGCTTCGACTACCTGCGCGACAACATGGCCTGGTCGCGGGACGAACTCGTGCAGCGCGGCCACCACTTCGCGATCGTCGACGAGGCCGACTCCATCCTCATCGACGAGGCCCGCACCCCGCTGATCATCTCCGGCCCCGCCGACCAGCCCACCCGGTGGTACGAGGCCTTCGCGGGGCTCGTACGACGGATGAAGGGCGTCCGCGTCCAGGAGGAACTCTTCACCCGGCCGGCCGAGAAGGAGGAACTGGCGGCGCTGCGGGCCAGGTACGACTACGAGTACGACCCCAAGAAACGCACCGTCGCGATCCTGGACCGGGGCGTCGAGTACCTCCAGGACCAGCTCGGCATCGAGAGTCTGTACGAGTCCGACCACACCTCCCTCATCGGGCACCTCAACAACGCCCTGAAGGCAAAGGAGCACTTCAAGAGGGACAAGGACTACGTGGTCGTGGACGGCGAGGTGCTGATCGTCGACGAGCACACCGGCCGCATCCTCGCGGGCCGCCGCTACAACGAGGGGCTGCACCAGGCGATCGAGGCGAAGGAAGGGGTGACGATCAAGGACGAGAACCAGACCCTCGCCACGATCACCCTGCAGAACTTCTTCCGCCTCTACGAGAAGCTCGCCGGCATGACCGGCACGGCGATGACGGAGGCGGCCGAATTCCACCAGATCTACCAGCTCCAGGTCGTGCCGATCCCGACCAACCGGCCCCCGAAGCGCGCCGACGACCCCGACCAGATCTACCGCACCGTGGACGCCAAGTACGCCGCGATCGTGGAGGACATCGCCGAGCGGCACGCCCAGGGGCAGCCGATCCTCGTCGGCACCACGTCGGTGGAGAAGTCCGAACTGCTCTCCGCGCTGCTCAGGAAACGCGGTGTCCGGCACGAGGTGCTCAACGCCAAGAACCACCAGCGCGAGGCCCAGATCGTGGCCCAGGCGGGCCGCAAGGGCGCCGTCACCGTCGCCACCAACATGGCGGGCCGCGGCACCGACATCATGCTCGGCGGCAATCCCGAGTCCCTCATAGCCGCAGAGCTGGAGAAGCGCGAGCTCACCGAGGAGGAGCACCCCGACGCCTGCCGCGAGGTGCGTGAGCGCGTCACCGCCGCGGTCGGGGCGGCGTACGAGGAGGTCAAGGAGCTCGGCGGGCTCTATGTGCTGGGCACCGAACGCCACGAGTCCCGCCGTATCGACAACCAGCTGCGCGGCCGCTCCGGACGCCAGGGCGACAACGGCGCCTCCCGCTTCTACCTCTCCCTGGAGGACGACCTGATGCGCCTGTTCCGCGCCCAGGTCGTGGACCGCGTGATGTCCATGGCGAACGTCCCCGACGACATCCCCATCGAGAACAAGATGGTCACCCGCGCCATCGCCTCCGCCCAGGCCCAGGTCGAGCAGCAGCACTTCGAGTCCCGCAAGGACGTCCTGAAGTTCGACGAGGTGCTCAACCGGCAGCGCACCCTCATCTACGCCGAGCGCCGCCGCGTCCTGGCGGGGGAGGACCTGCGCGAACAGCTCCTGCACTTCATGGACGACACCGTGCGGGCGTACATCGAACAGGAGACCAGCGAGGGCTTCCCCGAGGAATGGGACCTGGAGCGGCTCTGGGGCGCCTTCAAACAGCTCTATCCGGTACGGGTCACGATCGAGGCCCTGGAGGAGGAGGCCGGCGAGCGCGCGAACCTCACCGCCGACGACCTGACCGAGGCCGTGACCCGGGACATCCACGACCGCTACGAGGCCCGCGAGAGCGAACTCGGCGCCGACGCCCTGCGCGACCTCGAACGCCTCGTCGTCCTCAACGTCCTCGACCGCAAATGGCGCGAGCACCTCTACGAGATGGACTACCTCCGCGACGGCATCGGTCTGCGCTGGACGCTCGGCCGGGAACCCATCGTCGAGTACGAGCGCGAGGGCTTCGACATGTACGGCGCGATGACCGACGCCATCAAGGAGGAGTCCGTCGGCTACGTCTTCAACCTGGACGCCTCCGGCGGTCCGCCCGGGACCCTCGAACGCCGCGACCGCGTCGAGGACCTGCACTTCACGGCCCCCACCATGGACACGGCGGAGGGCGTGGTCGAGGGCGACTTCGCCCCGGCGGACGCCGACGCGCCCGCGACTGCTCCCGGGGCAGCCCCCGCGCCCGCCGCCGCGCCGTCACGCGGCGGCGCGCGCCCCGGCAGGTCCAAGGCGCGGCGCCGCCGCAAGCGGTGAGGACGCGGGGGCCGGCAGGAGAGACAGGGCCTAGCAGTACTTGTCGCTGGGATCCCGCGTCGTCCACGAGCACGCGTCGACCTTGCCGCCGTTCGCCTTGGTGAGCGTGGCGGTGTCGCTGGTGTTGTTCCAGACGTACGCGCGGCGGTTCTGGTACTTGTCCCCCGCGGTGTCCCTACCGCTGCCCGTGTGCACCTTCATGGTCTTGTGCGCCCCGATCTTCACGTTCGGGAAGGTGTACCTGTGGTTCGAGACGTCCTTGAGGATCCAGCCCTTGAGCGAGATCGCCGCCGAACTGGTGTTCTTGATCTGCACCCACTCGGCGTTGAGGCTCGCGTTGGAGCGGTTGTCCGAACCGGGACTGTCGAACCAGACGTGGTAGATGGTCACACCGCCGGCCGCCTGCGCCGGCGTGCTGAGAAGAAACGTGCCTGTCAGTGCCACGGCGCCCGCGAGCGCGGGCAGGGCAGCGCGTATCCGCATGAGAACCCCCCAGGGTGTCGCCCCCCGGCCGGTCGTCCACCGGCCAGTGAGAGTGACGACGTGCATGAAGTGCTATCACATGATCTTCACGCTGGTTTCACAAAGGGTGATTTCGCTTCCTCCGGTACGTCGGGGTGCTAATGGGGTCAGAAGAGAGGAGAAGCGAGGAGAAGAGGGGAGCCCTGTCCTGTGCGGGTCGCGCAGCGGCCACAATGGGGGGATGAGCGACAGTCCAGCCCCCCTCGCTGATCCGCATCTCGTCTTCGACCCCGTGGACGGAGTCCGGGATGTCGTGATCCTCGGCTCCACCGGCTCGATCGGCACCCAGGCCATCGACCTCGTGCTGCGCAACCCCGACCGGTTCCGGGTCACCGCGCTCTCCGCCGCCGGCGGCAGGGTCGGACTGCTCGCGGAGCAGGCCCACCGGCTGCGTGTACGCACGGTCGCGGTCGCGCGCGAGGACGTCGTACCGGCGCTGCGGGAGGCGCTCACGGCCGAGTACGCACCGGGTGAGACCCTTCCCGAGATCCTGGCCGGCGCGGACGCCGCCACCCGGCTCGCCGCCTCCGACTGTCACACCGTCCTCAACGGCATCACCGGCTCCATCGCCCTCGCCCCCACCCTCGCCGCCCTGGAAGCGGGCCGCACCCTCGCGCTCGCCAACAAGGAATCGCTCATCGTCGGCGGCCCGCTGGTGAAGGCGCTGGCCAAGCCCGGCCAGATCATCCCGGTCGACTCCGAGCACGCGGCGCTCTTCCAGGCACTGGCGGCCGGTACGCGCGCCGATGTGCGCAAGCTGGTCGTGACCGCCTCCGGCGGACCCTTCCGGGGGCGTACGAAGGCGGAGCTGGCGAACGTCACTCCCGCCGAGGCCCTCGCGCACCCGACCTGGGCCATGGGCCCGGTGATCACCATCAACTCCGCGACCTTGGTCAACAAGGGGCTGGAAGTCATCGAGGCGCACCTCCTCTACGACATTCCCTTCGATCGCATTGAGGTGGTCGTGCACCCGCAGTCGTATGTCCACTCGATGGTTGAGTACACGGACGGATCGACACTGGCCCAGGCGACGCCCCCCGACATGCGGGGACCGATCGCCATCGGTCTCGGCTGGCCCGAACGCGTCCCGGACGCGGCGCCCGCCTTCGACTGGACCAAGGCGTCGAGCTGGGAGTTCTTCCCGCTCGACAACGACGCGTTCCCCTCCGTCGGGCTCGCCCGGCACGTGGGGCAGCTCGCGGGCACGGCCCCGGCGGTGTTCAATGCCGCCAACGAGGAGTGCGTGGACGCGTTCCTGAACGGCGCCCTGCCGTTCAACGGGATCATGGAGACCGTCACCCGGGTGGTCGAGGAACACGGCACACCCGGAACGGGAACTTCCCTGACCGTGGCAGACGTCCTCGAAGCGGAGACCTGGGCACGCGCCCGGGCCCGTGAACTGACCGCACAGACGGCGCGGACAGCACCAATGGCACAGACGACAACCGCGGAGGCTCGTGCATGACGACCCTGATGATGATCCTCGGCATAGTCGTCTTCGCGGTCGGCCTGCTCATCTCGATCGCCTGGCACGAGCTGGGACATCTGTCGACGGCCAAGCTCTTCGGCATCCGTGTGCCGCAGTACATGGTCGGCTTCGGGCCGACCATCTGGTCGCGGAAGAAGGGCGACACCGAGTACGGGGTGAAGGCGGTCCCGCTCGGCGGCTACATCCGCATGATCGGGATGTTCCCGCCCGGACCGGACGGCCGTATCGAGGCGCGCTCCACCTCCCCCTTCCGGGGCATGATCGAGGACGCCAGGTCGGCCGCCTTCGAGGAGCTCCAGCCCGGCGACGAGACCCGCCTCTTCTACACGCGCAAGCCGTGGAAGCGCGTGATCGTGATGTTCGCGGGCCCGTTCATGAACCTCGTCCTGGCCGTCGCGATCTTCCTCGGCGTGATGATGACGTTCGGGGTGCAGACCCAGACCACCACGGTCGGCAAGGTCTCGGACTGTGTCATTCAGCAGAGCGAGAACCGGTCGAAGTGTGCGACGAGCGACCAGGCCGCGCCCGCCAAGGCCGCCGGGCTCAAGGGCGGCGACAAGATCGTCGCGTTCAACGGCAAGGCGATCGGCGACTGGGCGGCGCTGCAGTCCGACATCCGCTCCAACCCCGGCAAGGACGTCACGCTCACCGTCGAGCGCAAGGGGCAGAAGGTCGACCTGACCGCTCACCTGATCAAGAACCAGGTCAGCAAGACCGACGGCAACGGCGGCTATGTCGAGGGCAAGTACGTGTACGCCGGCTTCCTCGGCTTCACGCCCGCCTCCGGCATCGTCCAGCAGTCGTTCGGCCAGTCCGTGAACCGCATGGGCGACATGATGCAGAACGGCGTCGAGTCGCTCGTCTCGCTGCCCGGCAAGATCCCCGACCTGTGGAACGCGGCCTTCGGCGACGGCCCCCGCAAGGCGGACTCCCCGATGGGCGTGGTCGGCGCGGCCCGTATCGGCGGTGATGTCTTCACCCTCGACATCCCGGCATCGCAGCAGGTCGCGATGATGCTGCTGCTGGTCGCGGGCTTCAACCTCTCCCTGTTCCTGTTCAACATGCTCCCGCTGCTCCCGCTCGACGGCGGGCACATCGCGGGCGCGCTGTGGGAGTCGCTGCGGCGGAACGCGGCGAAGGTGCTGAGGCGGCCGGACCCGGGCCCGTTCGACGTGGCGAAGCTGATGCCGGTGGCCTATGTGGTGGCCGGAATCTTCGTCTGCTTCACGATCCTCGTCCTGATCGCGGACGTTGTTAACCCGGTGAAAATCTCCTAGGCGGTCTCTTGGCAAGACACCGTTCGTGGCGGCCGGGCACCCTGGGTGTCCGGCCGCCATCCGTTGGGTGGGTTTAGGGGCGTGATGTGCTCGGGCGTGCGCCGGTGCCGTAATCTCGGAGCCTGGAGCCCACGATTCCGGGACCTTGATCCACAACTTGGGGTTGCACAGCAGATGACTGCGATTTCTCTCGGCATGCCGTCCGTTCCGACCAAGCTCGCCGAGCGTCGGAAGAGCCGGCAGATCCAGGTCGGAACCGTGGCCGTGGGTGGAGACGCACCCGTCTCGGTGCAGTCGATGACGACCACGCGTACGTCGGACATCGGCGCCACGCTGCAGCAGATCGCCGAGCTGACCGCCTCCGGCTGCCAGATCGTACGGGTGGCGTGCCCGACCCAGGACGACGCCGACGCCCTCGCCACGATCGCCCGCAAGTCGCAGATCCCGGTCATCGCGGACATCCACTTCCAGCCGAAGTACGTCTTCGCGGCGATCAACGCGGGCTGCGCGGCCGTCCGTGTGAACCCCGGCAACATCAAGCAGTTCGACGACCAGGTCAAGGAGATCGCGCGGGCCGCGAAGGACACCGGCACCCCGATCCGGATCGGCGTCAACGCGGGTTCGCTCGACAAGCGGCTCCTCCAGAAGTACGGCAAGGCGACCCCCGAGGCGCTCGTCGAGTCAGCCCTCTGGGAGGCGTCCCTCTTCGAGGAGCACGACTTCCGGGACATCAAGATCTCGGTCAAGCACAACGACCCGGTGGTCATGGTCAACGCGTACCGCCAGCTGGCGGCGGCGTGCGACTACCCCCTGCACCTCGGTGTGACGGAGGCGGGTCCCGCCTTCCAGGGCACGATCAAGTCGGCGGTGGCGTTCGGAGCGCTGCTCTCCGAGGGCATCGGCGACACGATCCGGGTGTCCCTGTCGGCGCCGCCCGCCGAGGAGGTCAAGGTCGGTCTCCAGATCCTGGAGTCGCTGAACCTCAAGCAGCGGGGCCTGGAGATCGTGTCCTGCCCGTCCTGCGGGCGTGCCCAGGTCGACGTGTACAAGTTGGCGGAAGAGGTCACCGCCGGTCTGACGGGCATGGAGGTCCCCCTCCGCGTCGCCGTCATGGGCTGCGTCGTGAACGGTCCGGGCGAGGCCCGCGAGGCCGACCTCGGCGTCGCCTCCGGTAACGGCAAGGGGCAGATCTTCGTCAAGGGCGAGGTCATCAAGACGGTCCCCGAGTCGAAGATCGTCGAGACGCTCATCGAGGAAGCGATGAAGCTTGCCGAGCAGATGGAGGCCGACGGTATCGCCTCCGGCGAGCCTTCGGTGTCGGTAGCGGGCTGACCCCCCCTTGGCGCAAGGGACCCGGGTGCCCCTC